>CAKSEM010000023.1 GCA_934446485.1 uncultured Eubacteriales bacterium
AGCACAAAACAACTTTAATCCACTTTTGAAAGCAATCTCAAAACCGGTTGTAGAATAACTTACCCATAAGCTAACCCTCGCCGCTGCGCGAGCAGCACACGCTGTCCTCATGCGCGCGTGCGACAAGGAAACGAGTCTGCACCCCCCGATGGCTCGGACATTATTTGAGCGCTGCATTACAAGCTATATCGCAGCACCGCATTTCAGGGGTCCTACGGAGGCATCGGATAACCGATGCCGTGATGCGGCTTGACCGAGCCGGGGGAGGGGCAGCTTCTGGGGAGGGGGAACGCCTCCCCGGAAGGCTTTCTTTGTTCTCTTTCTTTCACGAAAGAAAGAGAATACTAACCGTGATTCAGAAAGCTGTCGCAGGCAATCAGCCGCACGGGAGAAAAACGATGAGGATAAAAAAACATCTCGGCTGCAGGAAAAAGAAAAACACAAGTGTGGGTGTCGGTAATGATCCAGGCGAAAATCGACCGGGATTCATTTTTATGACCGCTTGTTATATGCAGAAAAATACAGCTGTGCGGCAGTGCCGATAAAAAACTTCAAAAAAATTCGAAAAAGGTGTTGACAAACTCCCTTTATCGTGGTATTATAATAATGCTTTAGCACACTAAAACGCTACAGCGGTAAAATCACAACTCTGAAAGGAAAGAAAAAACATGAAAAAACTGATATCAATAGTGCTTGCAGCACTCATGCTTGCCGCAACTGCCGTAACATTCGCATCCTGCGGGAAGAAGGAGCAGACCGATTCCGAATATATCAAGGAAAAAGGCAAGCTCACCGTCGGCATAACCGACTTTGAACCGATGGACTACAAGGACGGCGACAAATGGATCGGTTTTGATGCAGACACGGCAACCGCATTTGCCAAGAGCCTCGGCGTTGATGTTGAGTTCGTCGAGATTGTTTGGGATAACAAGATCCTTGACATTAACAGCAAGACCATCGACTGCGTGTGGAACGGCATGACGCTTACCGACGAGGTTACATCTTCAATGGAGTGCTCCAAGGCTTATTGCAACAATGCACAGATAGTTATCGTCCCCGCAGACAAAGCCGACAGCTATAAGACCGCAGATGACTGCAAGGATCTTAAGTTTGCCGTTGAGAACGGCTCCGCAGGGCAGAAGGCCGCCGAAGCTAACGGCTTCAGCTTCACTCCCGTCCAGGATCAGGCAACCGCACTCATGGAGGTCGCAGCAGGTACGAGCGATGCTGCTATAATCGACTCGCTTATGGCAGCAGCCATGGTCGGCGAGGGTACATCATATGACAAGCTTACATATACCGTGAGCCTGACTACCGAGGAGTACGGTGTCGGTTTCCGTAAGGGCTCTGACCTTGCCGCAAAGCTCAACGAGTTTTTCGATGCGGCTGTTAAGGACGGCTCTCTTGAGGCAACTGCCGAGAAGTACGGAGTTCAGGCGGCTCTCGTAAAGTAATCACGAAATATCAGACAGGCGAAGGCAGAGCGGCGGGTCCGCTCTGCCCAAAGCTGCGAATAAGGACATAAACATGAATTTTGCACAACAGTTCCCCATAGTTTTTCAGGCGCTCAATGTCGGTTTTTTGCAGACACTGAAGCTGTTCGTCCTGACGCTCGCGGGTGCCATACCGCTCGGACTTGTCATATCTTTCGGGTCAATGTCACGGATAAAACCGCTTGCGATCTTAACGAAGGTGATCGTATGGGTGTTCCGCGGAACGCCGCTCATGCTACAGCTTCTTATTATATATTACTTTCCCGGGCTTGCACTCAATTGGCAGGTGTGGGGGAGTGGAGAGACGGGAAGGTTTATAGCTTCGGTCGTCGCTTTTGTCATTAACTACGCATGCTACTTTTCCGAGATCTACCGCGGCGGCATTGAGGGTGTACCCAGGGGGCAGAATGAGGCGGGGCAGGTGCTCGGTATGACCAAATCTCAGATATTCTTCAAGGTAACGCTTATGCAGATGGTGAAGAGGATCGTTCCCCCGATGTCCAACGAGATAATTACGCTTGTGAAGGACACATCGCTGTCAAGGATAATATCTCTCCAGGAGATAATATGGGCGGGAGCAGCTTTCATGAAGACCTCACACGGCATTTCGGGTCAGGTCTGGCCGCTCTTCTTTACGGGAATATACTACCTTATTTTCAGCGGAGTGCTCACCGTGCTGTTCGGACGTCTTGAGAAGAAGCTGAGCTATTTCAATGTCTGAGGTGTAATTATGTCGATTCTTGAAGTTAAAAATATAAGAAAGAGCTTCGGAGATACCGAGGTGCTGCGCGGCATCGATTTTACACTGAGAAGCGGCGAGGTCCTTGCGATAATCGGCTCATCCGGAAGCGGAAAGACGACGCTGCTGCGTTCGCTGAACTTTCTTGAAACACCGGACTGCGGCACGGTCTCCCTCGACGGAGACGTTCTCTTTGATGCCGATGAAACGGGCAGGATCAGTGATGCCGAAATACGGCGACGCAGACTTCACTTCGGACTGGTATTCCAGTCGTTCAACCTGTTTCCGCAGTACACGGTGCTGAAGAACGTGACCCTTGCGCCGGAGCTGCTTTCCGATTCCGAAATCGGTGCAAGCCGCGGATTGTCTGCGTCTGAGCGCCGCGCGGTGCGGGCATCCGAAAGAACGCGCATAGAAGAGACGGCAAGAGAGCTGATACGAACGGTCGGACTTGAAGAAAAAACGGACGCATACCCATGTATGCTCTCCGGTGGTCAGCAGCAGCGTGTGGCTATCGCCCGTGCTTTGGCTCTCCGCCCGGATATACTCTGCTTTGACGAGCCGACATCAGCGCTCGATCCGGAGCTCACCGGAGAGGTGCTGCGCGTGATCCGCTCACTCAAAGATCGCGGATGTACCATGATCGTTGTTACGCACGAGATGGAGTTCGCACGCGGGGTTGCCGACCGCGTAATATATATGGCTGACGGCGTGATCGAGGAGGAGGGGACTCCGGAAGAGGTGTTCGTTTCCCCGAAAAGCGAAAAAACGAGAGCGTTCATCGCTCACGCTTTTGATCGCACCGGCGCTTAATGCGTCATCTCCTTTCAGAGCAAAGTTTTCAATATCTGCACATCGGAGGCTCCTGCGGAGCCTCCGATTTTATTGTAAAATGTACAGAAAGCGTAAAATGCACTTGACAAGGTGGGGTGAAAATTATATAATGATACGTGTATGTATTATGGCGTGGTATATGCGGAATAGTGCGCAGTCTTACATGCTACGACAATGGAGACCGGGGTATCCCGGTTATAAGAAGAATACTCGCTTTATTATACCAACGGGAGGTGCAGAATGACTGACACAGTATTAAAAATCATCATTGCAGTTGCAGCTCTCGCGATCGGACTTGTCGCCGGATACCTCTGGCGCCGTAAGACAGCGGAGGCGGAGATCGGCTCGGCTGAGGATCAGGCGCGCCGTATCCTTGAGGATGCTATAAGAAGTGCCGAAGCAAAAAAGAAGGAGACCCTTCTTGAGGCTAAGGAAGAGATACTCAGCACAAAGAATGAGTTCGACCGTGAGGTCAAAGACCGCAGAGCTGAATTGACACGTCAGGAAAGACGTGTTACACAGAAGGAAGAGTCTCTCGATCGCAAGAGTGACGCCATTGAAAAGAAGGACGAGCTTCTGTCTCAGAAGCTGAAGGATGCCGATAAGATGAACGAGGACATAGCACGCCTCCGTACCGAACAGCAGGATATGCTTCAGAAGATATCCGGTATGACGGCGGATATGGCGAAGAATATGCTCCTTGAAACACTTGAGGAAGAGATCAAACATGAGAAGGCCATGAAGATGGTCTCTCTTGAGGAACAGTTCAAGGCCGACGCAGACGGACGCGCGCGTGAGGTTCTCTCACTTGCGATCCAGCGCTGCGCTGCAGATCACGTGGCAGAGATAACCGTCTCATCCGTACAGCTCCCGAGTGAGGAGATGAAGGGACGCATCATCGGTCGCGAGGGACGGAATATCAGAACGATAGAGACGCTCGTCGGAGTTGACCTTATAATTGACGATACTCCCGAGATGATAACGATATCCTGCTTCGATCCGGTGCGTCGAGAGATCGCACGCATAGCGCTTGAGAAGCTGATTCAGGACGGGCGCATACATCCCGCAAGGATCGAGGAGATGGTCGAGAAGGCTCGCCGTGAGGTCGATAATGCAATCAAGCAGGCGGGAGAGCGCGCAACGTTTGAGACGGGCGTACACGGCTTCTCGCCCGAGATGATAAAGCTCCTCGGACGTTTGAAGTACCGCACGAGCTACGGTCAGAATGTTTTGAGACATTCGATCGAGGTTTCGCTCCTTTCAGGTATGCTTGCCGATGAGCTCGGGGCGGACAGCATGGTTGCCAAGAGAGCCGGACTGCTCCATGACATAGGCAAGGCGCTGACTCAGGAGGTAGAAGGATCGCACGTTCATCTCGGTGTAGAGGTTGCCCGCAAACACCGCGAATCGGCTGAGATAATCCATGCGATAGAGGCTCACCACGGCGATGTGGAGCCTAAGACCATAACTGCTATCATAGTGCAGGCGGCAGATGCGATCTCGGCAGCAAGACCGGGAGCGCGCCGTGAAAATCTTGAGAATTACATTAAACGTCTCACGAAGCTCGAAGAGATCGCAAACGGCTTTGACTGTGTTGAGAAGTCGTATGCTATTCAGGCGGGACGTGAGATACGGATCATGGTAAAGCCCGAGGCGGTCAGCGATGACGATATGGTGCTCGTTGCACACGATATTGTAAAGCGGATCGAGAGTGAGCTTGAGTATCCGGGACAGATAAAGGTGAATATTATCCGTGAGAGCAGGGTTACGGATTTCGCGAAGTGATACGCCGACCGCTCTCATGATAGGTGCAGCACTGCATTTAAATAAAACTGTTACATTAAGAAAGCCCGCCCGTACCGAATTCGGTACGGGCGGGCTGCTGTATTGTGAAGAACATACGTTAGGCAGATAGTTCGGAAGGAGGCTTATGCCGCTGAAGCGTTGTTTTGAAACATAGACATTTTAGAGAAGGGCAGCTGCCGACAACAGAACAGGCAGTGCAATGACCTTTGAACGGACTTATACAAATTTCCGCCTTGCTTGTCCGGTATCACGCAGCACGAGAGATACAGAGCAACCGGCGCGACCGCGGATGTGCGGAGATTTGCATATTCGTTTATTTAACGGGGAGCCATCCTGCCGATGGTATCTCATGCATACTAACCGATGACTGCGATCGGAGCGTGGCTCTGCTCTGGCGGTATCTTTCGCCCGATAAAAAACGCAAAAAAGAGCCTGCCCCTTTTATAACAGGGGCAGACAGCTTGATTTTCGCTTTATACCGGCTCTGCGGCGGATGGCTTGTGTCCGGATGCGACACGCACGGCGTCATCGTATACCTCAACGATCTTTTTGATCTTATCGGGTGTCATAGGACGGAAGTTTTCTGCATCAAACGGGAGTCTGCGGCGTTCTGCGGAGGCTCTTACCATATCGCATATATCGCGTGAGAGCTCATCCTCCATACCGCTGAACTCACCGAATATCGCGGCGATATCCTCGGGAACACCGGATATGTCATACTTCGGGCTGTCTGCGGCATCGACGACTTCGGGGCGATATCCCGCGCCGCTCATATCGATAAACAGGTCAATGTCATCCCCGCACATTTCGGCTTCGGAAATGAATACGCCGTGGTCGCAGCAGTCGCATCTGCGCCCTCCTTCGACACCGTTGATGTAGACCTTCGGTGCTCCCTCGCCCGTTGCCGCACGTACACGGATGGAATGGCTGCCGAAACGTACCGGCTCATGCTGAGTATAGTAACCGATCTCGCGCGGCAGATTTACGCGCAGCGCAAGTCCGTCGGCGAACGGTATATATGAGAAGAGTCCGCGCATAAGGCCGGTCGCCGTGGCAAAGTTGTCGAGCATAACTCCGACGGGTGCACCGATCTTATCATGGCTGTCATGCTCCTCGTCCTCCTGCTGCCATGCATTGCAGGTATTAAAGCCCCATTGGCACATCGGCTGATCCTGACGGTAATCTTCCGCCCAACGCATGTAGTAATCCGCAGCACGGAATGCGTCGGCGGGATGCCCTGCCTCAAGATACGCTATGATCGCACGTCCTTCGACGGTGGACCAGCATCCGCCGTCTACCCAGTTGCCGGGGCGGTGGAAGTACACGGTGCGGAGCTCATCAAGGTCGAGATAACGGAAGATTGAGTCATCGAGCGACGGGTAATTGTTGCAGAGAATGCCGGCGGGGCGGATGCCTTCGACTTCGGCGATCTTCCGATATATTTTCTGTGCAGTATCGTGCGGTACCATGCCGTGTGCCACAGCGTCCACGTTGCAGACCGCCTCAAGATATCCGTGCCGCTCGGCACCGTATACACCGTGGAGGGTGCCGTCGGGATCCATGCTCTTGACGAGGTATCCTTCGTCGGTCAGAAGTATCGGAAGGGTGTCGCGCGTCCTCTCATATCTTTTGCGGCAGAGAGTTTCAAGCTCGCCGTCGCCGACGAAACGTGCGATTTCAATAAAGCGCTTCAGAGCGGCGCCGTAGGTGACGGATACGCCGGTGAGATATGCCTTGCCGGGAGTCTTTGTCGCTTCGTCGAACGATCCGCCGTAGCTTGGTGCGAGCAGGTTTGACGATGCGCCCGTGAGGAAGAGTCCGTTCTCTGCACGTGCTCCCTCAATGAACTCCATGGAGCGTCGCATGAGCGGTATATATTTGCGCATGGCATCCGCGTCGCGGTCGAAGAGGAGCAGGTCGCATTCGAGAAGGATCCCGCAGGCGGTCGCTTCGTAGAACCAGTCGTAAAGCTCGATCGGTCCGTCCCCCTGGCGGTAAACGATACCGTCATCGATCACGCAGTCGCCGAGAGAGCCGTCGGGTGCGCAGAAGTTGAGGCATTTCAGCTCCTTCGGGATTCCGTCGTCGGCTCCGATACGGTGTCCGTCACCGATCCGATTCCAGAAGAGGTCGAGCGAATTCTGGAGGACCGCACGCCACTTTTCAGAGAGAAACGGCATTGCACCGTAGGCAAAGCCGTAGCTGTTCTGCATCCAGAATCCGTTGCCCCAGATGAAGCCCTCTTTATATGTATCCCATCCGGGGTTGTAGAGCATCTGTATGTACGGCAGGCGCGGGTTGGGATGGAGCATCGAAAAGCTGTCGTCGATTAGCTTTAGGTAGTCGCTCCGTCCGATGCCTCCCGAAAATACTCCGCGATAGGTTGTTTCTTTACTCATTACTCCGTTTTCCATCCTTTTTAGTTTTCTTTATATATTCTTTCGGCGAGCAGCCCGTGACGCGCCTGAAGGCGCGGTAGAAGCCGGAGCTGCTCGTGAATCCGCTTGCGTATGCCGCCTCAAGGACTCCCATCCGTCGGTCTCTCATCAGCCGGGCGGTGTTCTCTACGCGACATCGGGTTATGAATTCGTTTACGCTCATGCCGTTGTAACGTCTGAACACCTTGAAAAAGTGGCTGCGGCTCATGTGCGCAACGGCTGCGAGCTCGTCTGTACTTATGTGCCCCGATATATCGGCCCGTATTCTGTTGAGTACGTACGCCATCTCTACCGAGTGATCTCCCGGGGCGGCGACTGCCTCGATCTGTGCGTTCGAATAATCGAACGGAGCCGTCGGGCTGCGGTGCGATGTGCTCCACGGCATGACACGCTCCTCCGACGGAGTGTATCCGAGACGGCGCGAAATCAGAACCAACGTGCGGACCGTGAGAGCACGTACCATGTCAGCGCACGAAGGCATGGCGGCGGCAAGCTCTGACTTGATAGCGGAGAGACACTGAATTATGCCGCCGTTTACGTCGGCTGCGCGGACGACGGAATCGGTGTCCTCACCGTCATCGATAAAGAACGCGGCGCATTCGCAGTCGGGAATGAATGACGGCACGAATTCAAACACGTCGCACACGAACGGTACGTCCCCGCCGATGTTCTCAAAGTGGCGTATAGTGCCCGGACGGAGAATTGCAAGGTCCCCCGCCGTGACGTGGTACAGACGCCCGCCGAGATGCCAGTCCGCCTCGCCGCTGACCACGAGTGCCAGCTTCGGGATTGGAAATATAAAGCTCTCCGAGCGGCCGGATTCCGCTTCAAAACAGTTTTTCTGATAGCGGAATTGGAGTGCGCCGTCGCGTCCGATGAGGACGAAGCCGTTGAGAAGCGTTCCGCGACTTTCGGAATCTGCCACATCCATCCCTCCGATCCGTGTGCCCTATCGATTATGTTTTGCGGACTCAGTATACTATAATTCGCACTTTTTGTCAACAGATTCGGGATGTTTCCCGCCTCAAAACGCGCCTCTGGCGGCGTGCGCTCTACGGTCATCTGCCGCGCCGCAGACAGCGTTTTTCTCGGGATGGGCAAATGTGTCAGATCGTGCGGCGCGACAAATCTCAAAAAATGTGTGTACAAATGTCGAAAAGTATGATACAATATCCTGTGTAGGTCAAGTGCAAAATGCAGCGCAAATCATAGTGACCGAGATATGACATATAATGAAGAACGATAAAAACCGTAACAGACACGGAGGTGCAGGGAGGGTTCCGGCAGACTCCGCTGCGGATAGCGCCGGCACCGTTGCCGGACGTAATGCCGTCCGCGAGCTCATACGGAGCGGACAGCCAATAGACAAGATTCTCGTTTCGGGGCGTGAGGGGCAGATCTCTGCGATCATTGCAGAGGCACGTGAAGCCGGCATACCCGTAATTTCCGCCGCGGAAGAAAAACTCGACAGGATCTCATGCGGCACGGTGCATCAGGGTATCGTCGCTTATACCGCTCAGAAGGCGTATTCGACGGTCGATGACATTTTGAATATTGCCGCTGAGCGCGGCGAGATGCCGCTCATTGCAATAGCCGACGGAGTTGAGGATCCGCATAATCTCGGCACGCTCATACGGTGTGCCGAATGCGCAGGCGCGCATGGGGTCATAATTCCGCGCCGCCGTTCATCGGGACTTACGCCGATCGTTGCAAAGGCGTCTGCCGGCGCACTGTTCCATATGGCGGTCGCAAAGGTTTCTAATATTGCACAGACCGTGGACTATCTGAAAGATCACGGCGTGTGGACGTTTGCCGCAGAGGCGGGCGGCGCGCCGTACTATGAGACTGATTTCCGCCTGCCTGTTGCAATAGTATTCGGCAGCGAGGGTTCGGGGGTTCCGCGCCTTGTGCGCGAGTCCTGCGACTTTACCGTATCCATTCCGATGTACGGACACGTAAATTCACTGAATGTATCGACGGCAGCGTCGGTTATACTCTGCCATGCGGCACGTATGCAACGCACATGATCCCGCCGCGGCGACATGCCCGCCGCACACCTCCGACAGCTACCTCTGTCGGGAATATTTCAGGAAGGCTTGGTGCTTGAAATGTCAGATGAAAAGAATAAATATAATATCGATCCGGAGAACGCAGGTGCTGATCCGTCCGGTAAATTTGACACGCCCGAATCCCGCCGCCGCGGCAGGATCGATGAGTTGATCGATTCGGGCTTTGCGGCAGCTGCCGGCGGCGCATCCCGAGACGAAACTGACGGCGATATTGCCGATCTCGGTGACCTTGCGACGCAGCTTGAGGCAGCGCTCGGAGGTGCTGTACCGCTTTCCGGAGAGGATTCTGCGGAACCGGAACACGCATCACAAGCCGATACCGATCCGTACGGATCGAGCGGACTTGATGCGCTGATGAGTGATATTGAGGACACGAACGGCGATACATACGGAGATGCACCGATATATGCCGATTCCGACACGGCACCCGAGGAAGATGAGACGGTTGACGAAGCCGATATGAGCGCTCCGGTAGATGTCGATGACTCCGATTTCAATACCGCCGACGGCGATCCTGTGGGATCTACTGATATGAATCTTCGTATTGCTTTCGGGCTTGAGGAGGAAGAGACCGACTCGGAGGGAGTACGCGATGCCGTGCGTAAGCTCGGTGATCATCTTGAGTCGAATCCGAGGGTCGGCATCAAGTATCAGTCCGATCATCCCGAATTCACCGATCCGATACAGGCGCGCGAGATCGCCGCAGAGTATAAGTCCAAGCGAAGGCATATCTCGATCCGCCTGTTCTTTGCCGTTATCCTCACGGCGGCACTCGTTATATATGAAAACATATCTACACTGACGGGACTCATCCTCGGTACGCCGAAACAGTTTGCGGGCCCCCTGGACGGTACGGTTTATCCGGTCGTTTATATAATGGTGAGCCTTCAGCTTCTGCTCCTTACGGCACTCTTTGCCCTTCCCGAGCTGAAGCGCGGAGTCGTCCGTCTGTTTTCGGGCGTTCCGACTCCGGGGAGCCTCACGGTGCTGCTGCTGGCGACAGGTATTGTTTGCTCCGCCGTTACGGCTGTCACTGCGCGCGTTATGACTATGCCCGTCACGTATAACGCCGTGCCTGCTATGGCGATAGTCATGACGCTCGTTGCGTCACGACTCAATATCAAACGTGAGATGATGACGTTCTTCGTCGCCGGCTCCAAAAAGGGCAAGTTTGCCCTCTGCCGCGTACCGGACGATGAGGCTTACCGCGAAATCGAATCCGAAGAGGAGCTGTACGGCGACGTCATGCGCGTAGAACGGACCGACTTTGTCGGCGGATTCTTTGCCCGCAGTGCCTCTCCCGACAGGATGACGAATACATTCATTGCTGCCATGATGGGACTTGCCGCAGCAGCGGCGATCCTGTTCGGCATCTTTACCGGACGTGCGGGCGGCGGTGTCAGCGGGGTCGTGAACATCGTATATCTTGCGATCATCGCACTGTCTCCGCTTTCCGTGTACCTTACATTCAGCTATCCGTTCTACCGTGCGGCTTCCGCTGCGTCGGAGGCTGACTGTGCCATAATCGGCGAGAACTCCCTCGAGGAATATTCCGCAACTGCGGTCGTATCGTTCGACGATGTAAACGTATTCCCCTCGTACGGTGTCAAGGTTCAGAATATCCGCATATACAACAATGCCAGAATCGATCGAGTGCTCTACTATGCCTCGAGCGTGTTCCGCCGTGCCGGCGGTCCGCTTTCGGACGTGTTTGAGATTGCGACGATGGAGATGGGACGCTCGGAGGATGTCGAGATCCTCGACGCCGACAGCGGATATCTCGATGCCAGGACGGACGGTGTTCGGATAACCTTCGGGAGCCTCGCTGCGCTCTCCTCGAGAGGGTACGATATACCCGATGAGGTAGCGATGGACGACGTTGATTTCTCGGATGAAATGAGCATTATGTATATGTTCCGCGAGGATGTGCTCGTTGCAAAGATGTACATCAAGTATGTGCTTGACGGAGATATCGAACCTATGCTCTCACAGTTCCGGGAATACGGAATGCTCGTGTGTGTGCGTACGTTCGACCCGAACATTGATGAGGATATGATAGCCGCGAAGCTCTCAATGAAGAAGGCACCTATCAAGGTGGTGCGCTATCGCAGTGCCGATGAGGTCGGCGGAAAGAGCGAGAGCACCGACAGCGGACTCGTTACATTCGGTTCACCGAAGTCACTCCTGCAGCTTTTGCCGTATTGTGATAAGACGATACATACGAAGCGCACGTGCGCCGCTCTTTCGATTATGTCGGTGATAATAGGGCTTATGCTCCTTGTGGTGTTCAGTATGTCTTCCGGGCTCGGTATGCTGAATTCACTTTATATCATAGCATATAACCTTGCGTGGATGATCCCGGCATACCTCGCATCAAAAATATTCATAAGATAAACGGCTTCGGGCTGCCGTCGCACGTTCCGCGCACAGATGTGCCTGAGGAGTGCTGCCGGGCAGCCCGAAATTATACCCTCTGAAAGGAATTCGCCGAATATGAGAGAAGATATAAGGAGCTTTCTCGCCGATGTTTCAAAACCGGGCAGATATACGGGCGGTGAGACCGGCTCGGTCATGAAGGACCCGGCTGACGTTGACCTCAGGATCGCTTTCTGCTTTCCCGACACATATGAGATCGGAATGTCAAACCTCGGAATGAGGATCCTGTGCGGTGTCTTCAACGGTGTTGACCGTGTATGGTGTGAACGTGCATACGCACCGTGGGTAGATATGGAAGAGGAGATGCGCCGCCGCGGGATTCCGCTGTTCACTCACGAGAGCGGCGACTCGGTCGGCGATTTTGATATCGTTGCATTCACATTGCAGTATGAGCTGTGCTATACAAATGTTCTGAATATGCTCGATCTTGCCGGGATTCCGATGAGGAGCGACGAGCGCGGCGACGACGGACCGATAATCCTCGCCGGCGGACCGTGCGCCTACAATCCGGAGCCTATGGCGGAGTTTGTAGATATATTTTCGATAGGCGAGGGGGAAGAGG
>CAKSEM010000024.1 GCA_934446485.1 uncultured Eubacteriales bacterium
TTGCTATGTAACGTCGGTCTTTCGGTCGGCTGAGACAGTCTCTCTCATTAACTATGCGCGTGAAAAGTATGGAGATGAGCCTGAATACCTGTGGGAGAAGTCTCCCGGAAATGCCGTTCTGCGGCGACGGGATACCGGGAAGTGGTACGGTGTGTTGATGACCGTATCGCGCAGTAAGCTCGGAATTCCGTCCGATGATATCGCGGAGATCATCGACCTGCGATGTGAGCCGGAGATCATTGAAGCACTCATTGACCGTGAGCGCTTCTATCCCGGTTGGCATATGAACAAGCGCCATTGGTACACTGTTATATTAGACGGATCGGTTTCGACTGAGGAGATCCGCCTGAGAGTGGATGCAAGCTATATACTTGCAAAGTAATACGGGCGTGTTGTCAGAGAGAGGCAGGCGGAAGATAATTTGAAGGCGAAAGGCATATGTGCCTGTGCCGGGATAGCAGTATCGGCGCATCCCCTAAGTCAAACGGCGTGAGATGTACCGCTGTTTTTCAATATTGTGACGGCATACATAAAAATGCAAAAAGATCCGGCGTCCGTGTTGATCGGCAGCTTCAGCTGCTTCGGCACAGATGCCGGGCGTTTTATTATATATTCGGTGCGGCTTTCACTTCGGGACCTCAAGAGTTCTGCTGATCACATGATCCTGCATCTCACGGCTGAGATTTACGAATCGTGCACTGAAGCCCCATACGCGCACAATAATATCCGCATACGATTCGGGATCTGCCTGTGCACGCCGCAGCGTATCTGTATCGCACACAGCAATATTATATTCCATAAGCCCCTTTTTGAGACATACGCGATTGATCGTCCTGAGGAGCTCCATATCAGTGCACTCGTCCCGCAGCAGACTGCGCGGCAGCGATAGCTGCGTCGCCGCCGTTCCGAGAGCTTTGGCGAGAGGTGCTTTTGCAACTGAATTAATAAGTGCCGTTATGCCGGACACGGCCCTTCCGGGAGTTGCACAGTAGTGTTCGGCTATCGGAGCCTTTCTGTGCCGTCTGTCGGGTGTTGCACCGACTCCGTAAGCCTCTTGGACGGACCGCCAGCCCAGCAGTGCGCCGAACACATTCATTCCGGTGCGTTCGCGGAATTTTGCAATATGGGCAAGACAGCGCTCGACAATGTCCTTGGCTATCAGGTCGACTTCATCGTCATCGTTGCCGAACTTGGGAGCACCGGCAAGCATGAGTCTGAACGGTTCATGTCCGACACAGTCAGCAAGCATGGCGTCCTTTATCTGAGCGATTGTAGCAAGATGATCCCTGTATACGACGCATTTCAGTGCCGCGAGACTGTCTGCAACCGTCGGTACGGATCCGAGAAATATGACGCCTGTATTCATCGGAAGTCCTCCCTCAAGGATCCCGATGCAGCTGTCGAGAATTTCGTCGAAGGTACCGCAAAGGAGCGGAAGTGCCTGAACGGCTCCCGATCTCAGTGCACGGTCCTCACGGTACAGCTCATCGAGGTGTGAATCGATCTGAAACATATACTGACGCATAAACAGCTCATAAAAATCATCGTACGAGCTGCACCCTTCCGCCGCTCCGCTCATGTATCCGAGAACCACATCGGGTTCATAAACTTCCGGTGTGTTATCTGCGTGAAAGTAGCGTATTTTTTCGCGTTCAAACGGTGAGAGTTTTCCGTTCCGAAGTGCAAGTTCAAGTGTTGCAACGGCATCGATGTGATTGAAGTCTATCTTTCCGCATCCGTCCCATATTATTTCGGTGCAGCTGTCGTTGGCATATTGACAGGCGATCTCTGGCGGGATGCCGCAGGCAAGCATCTCTGGGATTATAATATCGTCATTATAGACAGATACCTGTCCTCCGCCGAGGAACTGGAGACGGTACGCCTCCTCCATTAAATCGGCTCGTATTCCACTGTGATGGCGCACGTTTATGTGCGGTTCCGTCATTCCGAGCCGCGCTGTTTCGCGGCTCGCCGTCAGCATCATGACACTGAACTCCGAGCTTGCGTCGCTGCCGTCCGCGTTCTGTCCACCCACCATGAGCTGCATCAAAGTATCGCCGCACCCCCAAATATTCAGCTTTTTCCACAGTTCAAGGATGATCTCATATGCGCCGTCGCGTGTGATCCTTCCCGCAGCAATATCGGCCTCATAAAACGGCGCAAGGTGACAGTCCAACCGACCGATGCAGCTGCATCAGTCAACACTTCGAATACTCTAGATGAGGTACATAAGCTGAACTGCCTGCACAAATGTTCGCGGAATGTTCGCGGAGGCTCACACGAAAGAGAAGTGAGATTATCGGCAGTTGCAGAAATTCTTTCGTCACCTAAGCTGCACTCTGCCACGACCTCTCCGTAGCGTCTGAAATATCGGCTGACGGCGTCGTATATATCAGCAATGCCGTACAGGAATTCGCGCCGATTCGGGTCACTGTGATTTGCAGCATTGCGGCGGGCTTTATCGGCGATTCCGCTTACGCCGAGACGGTAGTGTGCAGTGCCTGCCGCATAGTGACTGTTGTCATGGTCGTGCAGCTTCTCATTATCCGGATTGCTCACGGGCTGGAACCCGGCAAGCATCCCCCACTCAGGCATGGCAGTCGGCAAACGATCGATAACATTTACCGTACCTTCAACTATTTCTGCAAATGTATAATTTGCCGCTGTCTGATCCATTGCCATAGCTTTCATACCTCGTTTCTATATAGCTGACAACGTTATGTGCCGCATTCCGTTCCGAGACGGAGAATTATTATGTGATGGTGTGAATTTGGCGATTATAACACAGCCGCGTACACATTTCAAGTACCTCAGAGAAAATCTAATACTGCATACAAAATATAAGATAAATTATTGCCGAATTTGCAGTTAAGCATTGACAAATGACTTAACATATGTTATAGTGCGTTCAACCTCACGATATGTGAATAAGTTTCGGAGAAAAGGAGAATGAAAATGAAACGAAGGGTAATTTCAGGACTCATTACGGCATTGATGCTCGTTTCGCTTGCAGTGCAGGCTTTCGCATCCACGCTTCCGTTCGTCGATGTGAAGCCCGGCGATTGGTTTTATGATGCTGTGAGCGATGTTTACGAACGCGGTCTTATGAGAGGAGATTCGGAGACTTGCTTTTCGCCGCAGGGAACGACATCACGGGCGATGGTCGTTACCGTTCTTGCACGCATATCGGGTGATGATATCGAGACGCCGTCATATTCACCGTTCATTGACGTTGTGCCGGATTCGTGGTACGGCGCGGCGGTATCGTGGGCAACCTCGAACGGAATAACGACCGGATATCAGGACGGATCGTTCCGTCCCGATCAGCATATATCGCGCGAGGAGATGGCAACGTTTATATACAGATATTTGGACAGTCGTTCGCTTGCGCCTCAGAGTGAGGAAATATCATTCGAGGATGCCGCGGACATAGCCTCATGGGCATCGGAAAGCGTTCGCGCTCTCGCCGGGGTCGGGATCATTGCAGGTGATGAGCGTGGACGGTTCAATCCGCAAAACGGTGCTACACGTGCGGAGACCGCGACGCTCATCTCACGTCTTTGCGTCTATATAGAGAACAGTGCTGACGATGAGATCGGATATATAAAAACGACAATCGCCAAAAACTGTCCGAGCGGAATCATACGGATCACCGGCGGCTATGCGGCATCATTGACTAGAGAATACATAAATCGTGAGCTTCGCCGAACGCTCGGTTTTGACGATGCCTATACGGTATCGCTATTTCCGGGCGATTATTCGATCATTTCAACTGAGTATTCCAATGTAGTTTCGGGTGGCGGTGTTCAGGGCAAGTACGAGTTCGATGTACACGGCCCGAACGGCGGCTTCTATCGCACCTTCATGACATTTATCATTACGAAGGATCCCGAAAGTTATTACAGCCTTCGGATGACGGATGCGGCAGAGCTTCTAGAGGGGGCGGGGATCACCCTGCGCGCGCGGAGTGTTGAAAGTGAGCGGCTCACGTCGCTTATCGCCGAGCAGCTTGAAAACTCGATCGGTGCACCGGCCGGCACATATGCTTTCGGAGCGAAACTTGACGTTGAGCTGACGGGGGGATTTGAGACGCTGGCTGCCGAGGCTGCTGCGGCCTCGGACGGAGCGTCGGTCAAGAGAAAGATCACATACAGTGCAAATGCCGGAGACATATCGGTAAACGGTGCGCTTTTAGTTACACTGCGTATACCCGGAAAGACTATCGGTTCGTCGAACTTTACATATGATGAACGCGTCACGGTATACGTATGTGACAGTACACTGTCGTATACGGAAAGGCTGGTCGGGGCTCTGTCGGAGGATATAGATAACGTAACCGTCGTCGCGGCGGATCAGGACAATGCGTCAAGCGTTTTCCGAACGGATGCGGCGGAGCTCGTTGTGGTTGTCGGTGCTGACAAGGCACCGCTCGGTGCGCAGGATGCATTGGCAGCATATCTGTCTGACGGCGGGCGTGCAATGATAGTCGGCGGTCCGCTTTACGGCGGCGGCAGCGATACGGATACCGTGATAGATACAGTGTGCCCTGCATACTACGAGACATATCCGGTCAGCCTCGGTGCGGCGTTGACTGCCGATAAGGATCAGGTCATCGTTGAGGATGTCCGCTATACGGTGCCTGATGAGATGTTTTCGTGCACATATTATACTCGGGGCGACGGATTTGCAAGAGACCGCGATTTCCGCCAGATACCGCTTATCGAGATCCGTGACGGCAAAGGGCTCAGATCCGGACTTGCGGCGTGGATCACGGTATTTGAGGGTAAGTCTCATCGGAGTGGATACGACGGCGCGCTCGTCGGATGCTTTTCTGCCGTAGATGAAAGGTTCTACGATGCAAACGGGATCGGTGCGGTCGTAGATGCGGTGGAATATATGCTGCTCGATTCACACCTTGTTGAGGGCGGTGCAAACGAATATGCTTACTTTCAGGATGAGGACGAAGATGTAACATTCGGCGCACTCGTCAGATATTCGCCCGATGTGCGCGGAGATGTGACGGTCAGAACGGAGATCATGTCGGACGATACCGTTATAGCGGAGGTTTATCGGAATCTCACGGAGCACTACGGTAAGACGAGCACACTTGCGGAGGTGTCCTCTGTATGCAACCCGATAGACGGTACATTCAACCGCGTTGTCACGACTCTCTTTATAGACGGGGTAGAGGTTGACCGACTTTCTCACGAAATAACGCTCTATATGCCGAAGAATAGCGAAGATCGGAATTATATATATGCCGAGAACGGCCGCCTCATGTGCAGCGGCGAGCCTGTCGTTATGTATGGAGTGAACTATATGCCGTCCAACGGGAAGGCGGCAGAGGATGATTATATGCACGAGTTCTACTTCTCGCGGCGTGCGTATGACAGGAATCTTGTGATCGAGGATCTGCGCAGGATCAAGGACATCGGATTCAATGCCGTGTCTGTATTCTCCTACCTCGACGAGGAGATAGCGTCGGGCAATAACATTCTCGATTTCTTGGCGCTTTGCGAGGATATGGGGCTTTGGGTGGACATGAGTCTGCGCATATCGTTTGACAATGCAGCCGTGACGGAGCGTGCGATACGCACTCTGCGGTTTGACGAGTTCGATATCATTTCGGCATACGACATATGCTGGGAGGGACGGCTTGGAAACTATGAGGGTACCGGATATCAGAACCTCGGCCGGAAAACTCTTGATCCGCAGTGGCGTGAGTGGATCTTGAATCAGTACGGGTCATACAGCGCAGCCGAAGGAGTATTCGGTACGGCGATTCCGAGAGATTCGGACGGTTCTGTCATCGGGCTCAGCGATGCTCAGATGAATGCTGCTGTCGCGAGTGACTGCGAGGTGCGTTTGGCTGCGGCTTACAGAAGGTTTCTCGATGATGCTGTTGCAAGATACTGGAACGGCATTGCGGGCAGCATACGCGCGATCGATCCGAACCATATGCTCGGCTTCAGAATGACGGCGCTCGGCAGCGGAGAGGAAGGAATGTATGACCTTCGCTCACTCGCGCCGGTCCTCGATATCATGGAGCCGGAGGGGTATATTCTGGACAGCACAGAGGCGTCATGCACGAAGGCCCTTTTCTGCAACCTGTATTCGAGGATGGTGTCACCCGATACTCCGATTGTATGGAAAGAGTTCGGGCGGAGCGCATGGCTCGGTTCAAACTGGCGCCGCGATGACGCCGTGGCTGAGAATATCGGGAAGCTCTACGAATACTCACTAGATGCAATGCTTGAGGGATATTCGTCCGGGGTTTACTGCTGGTACTTTGCCGGCGGATACCGCGTGGGCGAGGGGAGCGACTACGGAATAATAAACCCCGACGGTTCGGACCGACCGTGCACCGCAGTGTTGAGGTCGTATGCCGAACGCTTCCGTAACATGGGCAAGATTCCGGAGCCGGATGTATATATTACCGTCGATCGCGATGAACACGCGAACGGAATCATCGGAATATACAATAAAATTGCACAGAATCTCACCTCGGCGCGTCGGGAAAATCGGACGGTCGCTCTCGTTACATCCGAGGAGGCGAGGTCGGGGATTTTATATGCCGATGAGGTGCGTGATGCCCGCCTTGCCGAAGGAGCCGATATCGGACCTCTCAAGTATGTGAACGGCATGATAAGGTCCGCCTGCGTTGAAGAAAACGGCGAAGGTTATACGGCGCTGCTCGATGTAGTGAACACATCTGATGCCGTGTGGCGTGACGGCAGCGTGTCGGTCGTCGCGGAGGACGGCTCTGTGATATACGGCACGGTATCGGGAGAGCTCGGACCGTGCAGAGGCACGAAGACGAGTATTATGATTCCCGAGCGAGGAGTGCGGGTGCGTTTCTCCGTCGCAGGCGTACTGTTCGGAGATGTTTACACGGTAGGCTGAGCGGCGGAGTGTCGGTGAGAGTGGTTTGACGATATTATCAAATGGCAGAGAGGGTCGGAATATCCGACCCTCTCTGCCATTTGCGCATATGTATCAGCGTGTCGCTTTTTTTGAATGTGTGTTCAGGAGGCTGTCAGGTATCAGCGACGCATCGAGAAGCTCGCCGGGCTCGCATTTCAGAGCATCGGCAATATTAAACAACACTTCAAGTGAGAACGGACGCACGATATTCGGCGCTTCAATGGCGCTTAGAGGGGAACGGCTCATCATTGCCTCTGCCGCAAGCTCCTCCTGCGACATTCCGCGCGTTTTTCGCAGTACGGATATGGTTATCCCGAGCTGTATGAATCTATCCCGATTTTTAAAATCAACGTCCTTACTCATGGCTCTGCCTCGCGTTTTTTTGTGATTATAAAATATTTTGTCGATAAATTCCGTCCTCTTCGGAGAGCATTTGATTTATATATAGAGCAAATACATTACGCGTGTGAGCAAACGTCAGAAAATGCCTGATATCTTTATAGAAGATAAAGTGCGAGGCATGCCTCTGAAATCGCCGAAAACTGTTGACATCGCCGATTTCGTGTGATAATATATTAGAGAATGGGTGGCGTGTTTCTTCACGCATTTTCACGGAAAGTTATGGAGTGTTCCCATCATGAAATAAATGAATCAAAATGAGCATCCGACGGTTGTGCACATTAGTCAAAAAGTTAAAATCGCTTGCCGAGACGTGAAGCGAAGTCGGTGTGATGCCGGGATTCTTCATTTTACGGCTTGCTTGTCGTGAAAAGTTATTCGGACTTCATAGTTTCTGCGTTGAGGTTATGCCGTATTTACCTGCGGTATCGGCGATGCGGAAGCGACTGTGTGAAAACATCGTATGAATTGTGAGGGGGTAATAACATATATGCTTACGTCAATCAGGGTGCGCGGTCCCAACAGCGCACAGATAAACTTCTATACTCCGCTGTTAATTTTAAAAAGACATAAACGGCGACGAGCGAAACATCCAGAATGTTCCTTTGCGATATTGCGGATCTGACCTTGAATGAGGAGGGACGCACATGCTATAATTGGCATAGCGTTACAGAGTGCTGCTTTTCAGCATACTGTTTCACTTTACGGCATTTCGCCGTGAGGTGAGAATATATTTTGATTTGGTATGGAGGATTGACAATGAGAAGCTTTTCAACACGTTTCGTGTCGATGATTCTTATGATTGCCGTAGTTCTGAGCTGCACAAATGTTGTGTGGTCGGTCGGAGCAGCATCGGTTGATGAGAGCGGTAATCTCGGTACCACCGACGGTGAGCTTGTTGCACAGAATTACGACGCTCTCAACGATTACGAGCGCGATATACTGTCGTCGGGCGCACTCGTCGGAGACAACCGCAGTATAAAGGTCCCGGGGGATTCCGATATCATCAGCATAAACACTGATGACAAGACGGTTACGGCTCCGGACGTAAATTACGGTGGCGCGGTATGGACGGCAACCGGTGGCGTTGTACACTATACCGATGAAGACGGTGTCGATCAGTCGGCTGATTTTGTCGTGACCGACGGTCACGGCGCGTTCAGCTGCCCCGGCGACAGATATCACATCGATGTTACATATGAGCTGCATATAACGGTCGATGAATCGACTCAGCGAACTCTTCTTGATGCGCCTGCGTATCTTGTGGGCGGGACGATCAATCTGAACCTCATCTATACAAAACGCGGAGACATCAGAGCGGTCTATGACAATATAGACTCTCTCTATCGTCTGACGACCGGTGAGATCAGAAAGGATTATTCCAGCGGAGCCAGCGTTGTGGTCAACCTTGATGAAGGCCCCGCACGCGAGGCGATCATCTCTCTGAAGAACGAAACGCTTGCAAACAACGGCAGATTCGCTCTTTACAATACCATAATGGATTATAACTCGTCTGCCAATAAGGCGCTGTGGCTCGTCGAGAATGCGTCGAGAGCCAAGGCTGAGTTTGATTCACTGTATGCACGCTTCAACGCGATCAGCGAAGAAGAGTCTTCTGTGCGCTCGCTTTCGAACACGGCTAAGTTGGTCGGATTCACCTCAGAGGCAGAACGTATCGATGAGGCGCTCGATTATCTTGCGGGTATCGTCGAGTATCTTTCAATGGCGAACGACAAATATTGGAATGTGGACGGCTACGTGAACACAGCAGCGGGAGATGCGGAGTTTGCCGAGCTCAACCGCGCCATCGCGGCTGCTATTGCCAATAAAACTACGTCGCGCGTTTCCGAGCACAGCGACATTACCGTTATGAATCCGCTTACCGCATGGACGACGACTCTGACGAAGGGTGTCGATCAGTATAAGCTGGCGGTAAAGGTACAGGCTATGGTCATTCTCGGAGATGTCGCCGACAACGGGACTTTCACGACGCTTGAGTCGCCGGTTACGGTGAACCTTGTGTTCGATCGCGATACATCGCGTGACGACATTATCCGTGCGATCGAAGAAAGCGGTGTGGCAGCGTCGGCGATTGCGGGATGGGATCCTGCATACGGAATCGGAGACGACCACTACAGTGTCACCTTCGACGGTGTGCCTGATGCGATATCAGAGGACGGCACGGTTACGTTGATATATATGCCGAAGGAGTACACACTGACCAAGACCTACGATTCATCGTCGGCTAAGGTGCCCTACGGATACTGTGTCACACTGACTAAACACGAAGATGCATCGAAGTCTTACGACTATACAGTAAATTCAGTTCCGCACCATGAGGGCGAGGTGTACCGTGTAACGGGAGACACCGTGATCTCGAGGCGCGAGGGCAAGGCAGTGACACAGTACAGTGCAGCTGCGGTCGTGGCATCCAGCAAATATCCGGGCGGTGAGCTGAGTGCCGAGGAGAAGACGATCATCACATCCGGCGGAATCCAGGCCGATTATGTATGGTTCCGTACTCCGGATCAGGCAGCATCTCTTGTAAGCGTTGAGGCGCTTGAGACAGAGAATACTTACCGCGTTACGGCTATAGACTATTATTCGGGCCTCCTTTCACGTGCAACGTGGACGGCTGTCGGCGGAGAAATAGTTGACTCCGACGGAGTCACAGTCGGTACGTTTAATATTTCAAACGGTGAGGGTACGTTCACTTATGCAGGCGCATTTGATCACGTTAAGGTTAACTATGAGCTTTCTGTGCCCGAATCGGACATTGCCTCCGATAAAGTTGCATCGCTCGTAAATCTTCCGAATGTACTTGTCGGAGAAGCGGCGGTTCAGAGAGCCGAGCTTGCAAAGCTGACAGAGCATGATATGTACCGAGCTCTCTCTGAGATCTACGGCAGCCGCCTCAACATGATTCAGGCGATATCGGATGATTTTTCTGAAGAAGCCAAAGCATCGATCCGAACGATCCTTGACAACTGCGTTGACGAGTCATCGTCATCCAACTACCTATATTTATATGAAGATATAACGAGTTACATTGAGTCGGGGCTCTCCTTCTATTATGCGGATGATAACGCTGAGCGGATGGCGGAGCAGGTTCGCCTTCTCAGCGACAATCTCAATGTGATTTGGGGTGACTCCAAGTTCCAGGAGAAGCTTGCGAACGATCCTGACCTCAGCAAGTATAAGGACAGACTGACTAAGGTCAAGGAAGGACTTTCCGAGGTTGAGCTCGTTTCGGTGAACGATCAGATTGACCGATCATCTGATTATCTCAGCGGGCTTGTAACATCTCTCGATGCAGGTGTCGGTAAGGTATCCGAACATACGCTTAACGGCGACCTTACGCTCGGTGTATCACTGACCGCATCGGCTCCGGATTCATCGAGTGTACACATCACTGTGCGTGTTGTCGACAAATCGGGGGCGGAGCAGCGCAGCGCTGCTGCCAGCCGCAGCTTCATTACCGGTGTGGCATTGAGTGCTGCCGATGCCGAAAGACTTACGTCGCTCGTCTCATCTCTTGAGACCGAGTGCGCGATCGATAAGGTTCACTACACATTGACCGTTGACGGCGTGCTGCCTGCAGAGGGCACTTCACTCGGCGATGAGCCGACGGAGGTCGTATATACGTGGGCGCCGGTTCGCTATACAGTCAAGATAGACGGTGAGGAGGATCAGAACCTGTACGCCGACGGCAGTCAGCTGAAGATCAATCTTCCTGCATCTTCGACCCCGGATCATGTATACGAGTATACGATCGGTACTTCCGTCACACGCGCGGCATCTTATACATTTGCCGATCTTGATGCGCTTGATGCGCTTGTCGGAGTAGGCGGCACTTACACCGTTACGCGCCGCGAGATCAATGTTGTCCGCGAGGAAACGCTTGCGCTGGTCGATGATCTCAACCGTGCGCTTGCAAACGGAGGACTTACCGTAGATAAGAACGGACGGAAGTGCCTTATCGCATCGATAATTCCTCTTGAAGATGCTGACGGGAATCTTACGCTCGTGCTTCGTATGTCTCCCGACCGTCCTACGGATACAGTCAAAGCTAAGGATATTGTTACAAATATCGGAAATGTGCTCGCAGACACTACATTTAAATATATAGGCGGTGACGGCGAGACACTTTGGAACAGCAAGATCCATGTTCAGACCGTTATAGATATGGTTCTGAAGAGCGGGATATCTCTTGATACCGTATACGACGTGATCGACGAGAACGGTGATATCCGTGAGCTTTCCGGAGATGAAATTGACGCTCTTACCGTTATCGGCGCAAATGGAGACGGCGGAATTGCAGTCGACGGCGGTTACATAAATGATGCCGACATTCTCGGAGGAGCGCTCATGAAATCGAGCCTCCAGTTCGGTTCGTGTGCCGAGACAGCAACGAATGTTCCGATATACGTAACACTTGAAGATTTCGACCGTTCTGCGTCACGGCTCAAGACAGTGCGCGAGGACGTCGAGAAGGTTCAGAAGTATATCGATGTTGCAGCGTCGGACGGACGGCTGAAGCTCAGCATAAACGCTCCCGATACCGCTTACGCATACTTTATTGCAGCTATGCTTGCAACGGGACACACCGAGCTTTCGGATATAAACGCACTCGATATGCGTGAGGTTATGGATTACGCCCTTGACCTTGCAGAACCGATCATCACCGACTCTGCATTTACCGGCGGAACGATAGAAC
>CAKSEM010000025.1 GCA_934446485.1 uncultured Eubacteriales bacterium
CCGTTGGGATTGTACTGTATGTCACCGCTTGCCGCTCCGTCGAGGTCAACATACTGCGTCGCGATCTGACCGCGGCGTACCATCTCGGAAAGCAATTTTTCGTCTGCGGTAAAGCGCCCCTCACCATGTGATATCGGGACCGAATACACATCTCCTACCCGCGTCTCGCGAAGCCACGGCGAAAGATTCGACACGACACGCGTCCTGACTATCTTAGATTGGTGACGGCCTATGGTATTGAACGTAAGCGTCGGGCAGCTGCCGTCGGGGTCCGTTATCCGTCCGTACGGCACAAGGCCGAGCTTTATGAGTGCCTGGAATCCGTTGCATATTCCGCAGATAAGTCCTCCGCGGCGATCGAGCAGATCTTCGATAGCCGCACGCGCATCAGCACTGCGCATAAACGCCGTGATGAATTTTCCGCTGCCGTCAGGCTCATCTCCTCCCGAGAATCCGCCCGGAATGAATAGTATCTGAGCCTCGCGCATTGATTTTGCAAATCGGCTCACGCTGCGTTCTATCGCTTCCGAGGTAAGGTTTTCAACTACCAGCACCTCAGCTTCGCCGCCCGCATCCCTCACTGCACGCGCGGAATCGTACTCGCAGTTCGTTCCGGGGAACGCCGGTATGAGCACGCGCGGCACCTTCGTGATAACACTCGGCGCGGCACAGATCATGCCGCCGCGATAATCCGTGACCGCGTCACGCGGAACATTTACACCGTCCGTATTGCACGGAAAAACACCCTCGAGCGCTCCCTCATATTCGGACATAAGCTCGCGCAATTCAATTTTTTCGTCTCCGCAGGTTATGACTCCCCTGTCAGTTACACAGCCGAGCGGTATTCCGCAGTCCGGGCATGAATCTGCCAGTTCAACTACAAACGATCCGTGACGCACGGCAAATATACCGTCAAGTGAAAGCGATCCGTCAAAATCGAATCCGTATCCGTTGCCTATTGCCATCTTGAATACAGCTCCGGCAACTCCGTCGGCTCCCGGCACATAGCAGGAGATGACCTCCCCGCGTCTGATCATGCCGCTGAGAGCATCGAAGAGGTCAAGCTCCGACTTTGATTTCGGCAAGCCGTCATCGCCGATCTCAGGCTCAAGAAGCCTTACTCGGCTTCCGGCGTGCTTGAATTCGGGAGATATAACGTCAGACGCACGCCCGGTGGTTACTGCGAACGAAACGAGCGTCGGCGGTACATCGATCGATTCAAAGGAACCGCTCATTGAATCCTTGCCTCCGACTGACGCGATCCCGAACTCCGTCTGAGCGCGAAAAGCTCCGAGAAGTGCCGCAAGCGGTGCTCCCCATCTTTCACCGTCGGTGCCGGGGCGCGCAAAGTACTCCTGAAAAGTGAGGTATACGTCGTTCATATCGGCTCCCGCCGCAATGAGCTTTGCAACCGAATCCGCAACTGCCAGATACGCTCCGTGGTAAGGGCTGCGCTCCGATTCAAACGGATCAAAGCCGTATGCCATAAATGAGCAGTCGTCCGTGTGCCCGGTCTCCGTTGATATCTTCTGCACCATACACTGAATCGGGGTAAGCTGATGCCGTCCGCCGAACGGCATGAGTACCGTACCGGATCCGATGGTTGAATCGAACCGTTCGGCAAGACCGCGCTTCGATGCACGGTTTATATCGCCCGCCATACGGAGGTATCCGTCTCTGAACGAGCTTACTCCTTCTCTCCTTGCCTCGTCTGGAGACGGGACTCTTACGGATATGTGCTTTGCAGCACCGTTGGAATTCAGAAATTCCCGGTCGAGATCGACGATCACCTTGCCGTTCCACGACATCGTGAGTCTGCCGCGATCCGTCACACGTGCAATCGGTGTAGCCGACAGATTTTCCGCCTCCGCCGCACGCAGGAAAGCCTCCGTATCCGCTTCGGAGATGACGACCGCCATTCTCTCCTGAGACTCGCTGATCGCAAGCTCCGTGCCGTCCAGACCGTCGTACTTCTTCGGCACGGCGTCGAGATCGATATCAAGTCCGTCGGCAAGCTCACCTACTGCGACCGACACGCCGCCTGCGCCGAAATCGTTGCATCGTTTTATCATACGGCATACGTCAAAATTTCTGAAGAAGCGCTGCAGCTTCCTTTCCTCGGGCGCATTTCCCTTCTGTACCTCGGCACCGCACGTCTCAAGTGACTCCGATGTATGTGCCTTCGACGATCCGGTCGCACCGCCGCAGCCGTCGCGCCCCGTAGCACCGCCGAGCAGGATCACAACATCTCCCGGAGACGGGCGTTCGCGGCGCACATATCTCTCCGGCACAGCGCCTATAACGGCACCGATCTCCATACGCTTTGCAGCATATCCCGGATGATATATCTCGTCAACCAACCCGGTTGCAAGTCCGATCTGATTTCCGTAGGACGAATATCCGTCAGCGGCTCCCGTTACGATCTTTCTCTGGGGGAGCTTGCCCGGTATAGTATCTGAGAGCGGTGCCCTCGGATCGGCAGCTCCGGTGACGCGCATTGCACCGTATACATAGGCTCTGCCTGACAACGGATCGCGGATAGCTCCGCCGATACAGGTAGCAGCGCCGCCGAACGGCTCGATCTCCGTCGGATGGTTGTGCGTCTCGTTTTTAAAGAGCAGGAGCCACGGCTCACGTACACCGTCTATATCGACGTTTATGCGTACGGTGCACGCATTTATCTCCTCGGATTCATCAAGTCCCTGCAGCTTGCCAGTCTTTTTAAGATAGCGCGCTGCCGCAGTAGCCACATCCATAAGGCAGACGGGCGATGTTCTGCCGCAGAGCCGACGGGTCTCAAGATAGTCTTCATATGTCCGCCGCAGCAACTCGTCCTCAAACTCCACCCTGTCGATCTCCGTCAGGAACGTCGTATGGCGGCAATGATCCGACCAGTAGGTATCGATTACACGAAGTTCAGTTATTGTCGGCTCTCTTCCGCACCCGGCAAAGTATCGGCGCATGAATTCAAGGTCATCTGTATCCATTGCCAATCCGAACGACTCCGACAGGCGCGACAGTCCGGCGCGGTCGAGCGATGTAAAGCCGTCTATTATCGCAACATCCCCTGTCTTTCCCGTTGCGCGTGCAAGCGTCTCCGGGAGGCTTACAGATGCCTCTCTCGAATCAACCGGGTTTATAACGTACTGCTTTATGCGGCTGATATCGTCTGACAACAGCTTACCGTACAGGACATACACCCTTGCCCATCTGACCGTCGGACGTTCGCCCTTCGTCATGATCTGAATGCACTGCGCTGCTGAATCCGCACGCTGATCGAACTGTCCGGGCAGATATTCAACTGCGAACACAGTGCCTCCGTCTGCCGAAAGCTCGGCTGACGTCGTATCCGTCTGCGGCTCGGAGAGCACAAACTTCACCGCCGATTCAAAATTCTCCGGTGATATTCCCTCAACATCATATCGATTGACGGTGCGCATCCCCGTGAGCGCCGTAATTCCGAGAAAATCGCGCACGTCCGCCGTAAGGCGCGTACCGTCCGAGGCAAACTCAGGCTTCTTCTCAACGTATATTCTGTATACCATCAGCACTCCTCCGAAATTGCGGCGATCGCACGCCGTCCGATATCCAGCCTTATATATGAATTTTCAAACTTGATACGCCCGACATTTTCATAAGCGTGTCTCACAGCCTCAGGGAGAGTTTTGCCCCTTGCCGTAACTCCGAGCACACGCCCGCCGTCTGTCACGAGCCGACCGTCGCGCAGCGCCGCTCCCGCAACGAATACGTCTCCGTCGATATCATCGGGGATCTCTATTTCGTATCCGCGCTCATATTTCACCGGATACCCATCTGATGCCATGACGACGCAGCAAGCACTGTCCGATGAAAAGCGTACGTCGCATCCGTCAAGCTCTCCGCGGGTCACCGCAGTCATGACCATCAGCAGATCCGACTCCATAAGCGGCAGGACGACCTGTGTTTCAGGATCTCCGAACCGACAGTTGTATTCGATGACCTTCGGTCCGTCGGGTGTCAGCATCAGCCCGAAATAGAGGCATCCACGAAACTCACGTCCCTCCGCCTCCATCGCCCTCACGGTCGGAATGAATATACGTTCCATGCACTCTGCAGCTATCGCCTCTGTATAGTACGGATTCGGTGCAACGGTCCCCATACCGCCGGTATTAAGTCCACGATCACCGTCAAGAGCGCGTTTGTGATCCATAGACGACACCATCGGAATGACATGATGACCGTCACAGAAGGTGAGCACCGAAACCTCGGGACCGGTCAGAAATTCCTCAATCACAACACGCTCGCCCGATGCTCCGAAGGCACCGTCGCGCATCATATGTATCACGGCATCCCGTGCCGACTCACGATCCTCGGCTATGACGACGCCCTTACCGAGCGCAAGCCCGTCCGCCTTTACCACCGTGGGAATCGGTGCATGCTCGATATATTCGAGAGCTGCTTCAAGGCTGTCAAAGCTCTCATACGCCGCAGTAGGTATCCCGTAGCGACGCATCAGATCCTTTGCAAAAATCTTACTTCCCTCGATCTCCGCCGCCGCGCGTGTCGGCCCGAAGCACGGTATTCCGCGCTCGGTCAGTGCATCGACCGCACCGAGTACGAGCGGATCGTCCGGCGCAACAACAGCATAATCTATATTTTTCTTCACGGCAAAATCCACGATCGACGGAATGTCGCGCGCTTCTATCGGCACGCACACAGCATCCCGGGCTATACCGCCGTTGCCGGGAAGTGCATATATTTCCGTGACGTTCGGATTTTCACGTATCTTTTTTATTATGGCGTGCTCGCGCCCGCCTCCGCCTACGACCATGATCTTCATAGTTACACAGCTCCAATCAGTAGTATTCGCCGCCCGATCAGTGATGGAACAGACGGAGTCCGGTGTGCACCATAACAATTCCGTAGCGGTCGCACGCCGCCGTAACCTCCGCATCGCGGATCGATCCGCCCGGCTGCGCTATATAGCTCACTCCGCTGCGGTGTGCACGTTCTATGTTATCTTCAAACGGGAAGAATGCATCCGAACCGAGTGAGACGCCCGTTATACCGTCAAGGTACTCCCTCTTTTCTCTGTCCGACAACGGCTCGGGACGGCGGCTGAAATACCTCTGCCACACTCCGTCTGCGCACACGTCCTCTTCGTTTCGGTTTATGTAACCATCGATCACATTGTCACGCACCGGACGCGGAATATCTTCAATAAACGGGAGCGAGAGCACACGCTCATGCTGCCGCAGGAACCATGTATCTGCCTTGCTGCCGGCAAGGCGCGTACAGTGGATTCGCGACTGCTGACCGGCACCCACGCCGATCGCCTGCCCCCCGTATGCAAAGCAGACTGAGTTTGACTGAGTATATTTGAGCGTTATGAGAGAGATGATGAGATCGCGTATCGCCGACTCAGGAAGCATCTTCTCCTTTGTAACCACATTCGAAAGAAGAGCTTTGTCGATCACGGCGTTCTGCCGCCCCTGCTCGAATGTAATCCCGAACACCTCTCGGCGCTCCGTTGATCTCGGAGTATAGTTCGGATCGATCCGCACTATGTTGTAGCGGCCGACCTTCTTTTCACGAAGAATGTCGAGTGCCTCAGGCTCATATCCCGGCGCTATTATTCCGTCCGACACCTCACGGCGTATAAGGCGTGCCGTTGCGACATCGCAGATATGCGACAGCGCTATCCAGTCTCCGAATGAGCTCATTCTGTCACAGCCGCGGGCACGCGCATACGCGCATGCAAGCGGCGACAGCTCCTCTGCGCCGTCTATAAAGCACGCGCGGCGCAGTGACTCAGACAGCGGCACTCCGACTGCTGCGGAAGTGGGACTCACGTGTTTAAAGGACGTTGCTGCAGGAAGTCCGACAGCCTCGCTCAGCTCACGCACGAGCGCGTATGAATTGAATGCATCGAGAAAGTTTATGTATCCCGGCCTGCCGCCCAGGATCTCGATCGGCAAAGGCTCTCTGCCCTCCATATATATCCTTGCCGGTGTCTGATTCGGGTTACATCCGTATTTCAGTTCAAATTCCGTCATTTTCTCCTCCGTTCCGCCGTCGCGGCGACTCCTGTGTATATGTTGCTCTGCCGGGCTTATTTCGTATTTTTGTTTATTACGCGGTATTCGACATTGCCGCTGAGAGTGTCCGTGTATCTCACATAGAGCGATATGCGGTTATCAGCATCGAGTGACCCCCACAGTGACTCCGTAAACTCATCGATACTGTCGGGGATCGCGATACGGCGCGGCTCACCGCGAAACGTCGGCAGCGGATCTCCGTCATGCTCATACGTGTGTATCAGGTGACCGACTCCACGGAGCGCAGGATATACAAAACGGTACCTTGCGCACGCACTCCCCTCGGCATCTGCGCTCTTCAATATGCTCATTTCATACGAAACTTCACTTCCCGATGCCGTCATCATACCGCTGATACGCGGCGTAAAGTTCGGTGCATCCGGCTCGAACTCACGTCCGGCAAGCGCAGACTCAAATGTTCCGCCCGAAATGATCCCTTCGTACACGGTGTCGGTCTGATCACCGTTCGTTATTATGAGACGTTCACCGAGATCGCGCACCGCAGCATAGATTATAAGGCTCGGATCTTCTACTCGCGACGGATCAAACGGCTCGGTGAAAACACTCCCGTCACGCACGGAGAATACCCGATTGCGGCTGTTCTCGCTCCGTCCCATTATAAAGTATGCACCGACGGCAGATCTGCCGTCCGGGCTGAGGCCCATTACGATACCGCGTCCCGGATATGTGTTTCCCGAAAGCACATCCTCAATCCTGTTCGTTCTGTATATGTCATTCACAGCTATGTTCCTCCGTTATCCTCTGCCTGCCGCGATCTCTCTTGCAACGAGCTCCGTTGCAGCCGGAAGCAATCGCCACTCAGCCTGCTTCATCACCCGCTGCTGAAGTATCTCCGGCGTATCTCCAGGGCGCACGCTGACCGCACGCTGCATGATTATCTCCCCTCCGTCGGGTATCTCGTTGACAAAGTGCACCGTTGCTCCCGTCACACGCACACCGCGCCGCAGCGCCTCCTCATGGACCCGCAGCCCGTAAAATCCCTCACCGCAAAACGACGGTATCAGCGACGGATGTACGTTTATAATGCGCCGCGGATAACGCTCTGTAAAATCGCTGCTGAGAATCGAAAGGTACCCGGCAAGAACGATCATATCTATCCCGCGGGAGGATAAAATATCGAGCATAACACGCTCACGCTCGGCTCGATCCGGATACTGTACCGAGCCGACGACGGCGGTCTCGATCCCTGCTGCGTGGGCGCGATCGAGAGCCAAAACGCCGTCACGGCTCGACATCACGAGTGATAGCTTTCCGTGTGCCAATGAACCGCGTCTCTCGGCATCAATGAGCGCCTGTAGATTCGTACCGCCGCCCGAGACGAAAACGGCTATATTCACCATGCCGCCCGTCACAGGATTATCCTCTCGTCCGAGCGGACGATCCTTCCGATCACGTAAGCATCCTCACCCGACGAACGGAGAATGTCGAGCGAGCGCTCCTCATCCTCGCGTGCAACCGTAATGCTCATTCCGACCCCCATGTTGAACGTGTTGAACATATCGCGCTCGGATATTCCGCCCTCTCTTGCGATCATGTCAAATATCGGCAGCGTACGCACTGCGCTGCGGTCGATCTCGGCGCCGAGCCCCTCCGGGATCGACCGCGGAATGTTCTCGTAAAAGCCGCCGCCCGTTATGTGCGATATACCGTGTACCCGCACATTCGCGCAAAGCTCGGTCACGGGGCGAACATATATCTTCGTCGGTGCAAGCAAAGCGTCACCGAGGGACACTCCTCCGAGCTCATCGAGAGGAACGCTCAGATCGCGCCGCTCAACATCGAATACCCGCCTCACGAGTGAAAAACCGTTTGAGTGGACTCCGCTCGACGGCAGCGCAATTATAACGTCCCCCTCAGCCGTCTCGCTGTTGTCGATCATCCGTGCCTTATCTACTATACCGACGGCAAAGCCGGCAAGATCATATTCGTCTTCGGGATAGAATCCCGGCATCTCGGCGGTCTCACCGCCGATCAGTGCACATCCGCTCCTGACGCAGCCCTCAGCGACACCGGACACGATATCAGCTATCCTTTCCGGAATATTCTTACCGCAGGCAATATAATCGAGGAAGAAGAGCGGCGTAGCGCCGCAGCATATGATGTCGTTCGTACACATCGCAACGCAGTCTATACCGACAGTATCGTGGCGGCCCATAAGGAACGCTATCTTCAGCTTTGTGCCGACACCGTCCGTGCCGGACACAAGGATCGGATGCTCCATCCCCTCTGTGTTGAGCTCAAACAAGCCTCCGAAGCCTCCGATTCCCGATATAGCTCCTGCGGTCACGGTCCTTGCAATGTGACTCTTCATAAGCTCCACCGCCCTGTAGCCTGCGGTTATGTCAACTCCGGCAGCAGCGTATGACTCCGATCTTGAATTCTTCATACGTCATGTTCCTCCTTATCCGATATTTTGCTCTCAAAACGGTTCTTCATCGGTGCACTCGGCAGCTCCGTCGGGTAATCTCCGTCGAAGCAAGCGGTGCAGAATCCCTCTCCTTGCGCCCCCTCAGCTATCTGACGGACACTTGCAACGGACAGATATCCGAGCGAATCGACTCCGATCAGCTCTGCTATCTCCTCCACCGTGTGCCGGCAAGCGATGAGATTGTCGCGTGAATCGATATCCGTTCCGTAATAGCACGGATTCATAAACGGCGGTGCCGACACACGCATATGTATCTCGCGTGCGCCCGCCTCGCGCAGAAGACGCACTATGCGTGCGCTCGTCGTCCCGCGAACGATTGAATCATCGATCATAACGACGCGTTTCCCGCGGACGACGCCCGCTATGGGATTAAGCTTGATCCTGACCTTATCCTCGCGGCTCTTCTGCCCGGGTGCTATGAATGTACGACCTATGTATTTATTTTTGATAAAACCTATCTCATACGGTATGCCCGACTGCTTCGAATATCCTATCGCGGCATCGAGTCCTGAATCGGGTACGCCGATGACAACATCCGCCTGTACGGGGTGCTCAAGCGCAAGATATGCCCCCGCCCTCGTGCGGGCGCTGTGCACGGAGCATCCGTCTATCACAGAGTCCGGTCTTGCAAAATATATATACTCGAAAACACACAGCGAACGCTTTGCCCTTGCGACATGCTCTTCCATCGAGCGTACTCCGCCGCGTTCAAATACAACGATCTCTCCCGGCTTCACATCACGAACAAATTCGGCACCGACCGCATCGAGCGCACAGCTCTCCGAAGCTACGATATAACGCCCGTCTGCAGTTCTTCCGTAGCACAGCGGTCGAAATCCGTTCTCATCCCTCGCCGCTATGAGCTTTGACGGGGACATAACAACGAGCGAATATGCACCGCGAATTCTGTTCATCGCTCGGCTGACCGCCTCCTCAATGGACGGTGCGGTAAGGCGTTCCTTCGTTATGATATACGATATGACCTCGGTATCGCTCGTCGTATGAAAGATCGACCCCTCCAGCTCAAGCTCACGCCTCAGTTCACCGGAATTCACAAGATTTCCGTTATGAGCCAGCGCCATCTTTCCTTTTATATGGTTCACTACTATCGGATGCGCATTACTGCGGTCATTGTTCCCCGTAGTACCGTACCGCACATGGCCGACCGACATATTGCCTTCACCGAGACGGCATATTATATCTGACGTAAAGACATCGTTCACGAGCCCCGTGTCCTTGAAGTCCGAAAATACCCCGTCGTCGTTCACAACGATCCCGCACGACTCCTGACCGCGGTGCTGCAGTGCAAACAGTCCGTAATATGCCGTACTCGCGACGTCGCATCTCTCGTCGGAGTATACTCCGAACACTCCGCATTCTTCTCTTATACTGCTCACCTTTCTCCCTCCGAAAAAATCACTCGCCGAACACTCTTCTCATCATCTCGCGGTAAGCATCCTCAACTCCGCCCATATCGCGGCGGAATCTGTCCTTATCGAGCTTCTCATGCGTCTCGGAATCCCAGAAGCGGCAAGTGTCGGGAGAAATTTCGTCTGCAAGAACTATCTCACCGCTTGATGTACGTCCGAACTCAAGTTTGAAATCGACGAGCTCGACTGAAAGAGAGGCAAAAAACTCGCGCATAACGCGGTTAACGGTAAATGCAAGCTCCTTTATGCGGTCAACCTCACCGTGCGTTGCAAGACCGAGCGCTATAGCGTGGTACGAATTCATCAGCGGGTCGCCGAGCTCATCGTTTTTATATGAAAACTCGATCGTCGGTTCCTTAAAGACTATTCCCTCCTCAACGCCGTAGCGTGCGGCAAAGGAGCCTGCGGATATGTTCCGAATGATGACCTCAAGCGGTACGATCCGAACACGCTTCACGAGCGTTTCGCGTGACGACAGCTCACGCACAAGGTGAGTCGGCACACCGTGTCCCGCAAGCAGCTCCATCATACGATTGCTCATACGGTTGTTGATCTCGCCCTTCCCGGCTATCGTGCCGCGCTTCAACCCGTTCTGTGCCGTGGCATCATCCTTATAGGAGACCACGAGCAGCTCGGGATCGTCCGTTGCATAAACTCTCTTTGCCTTACCTTCGTACAGAAGTTCTCTCTTTTCCATGTTATTTATCCTTTCCGTAATTACTCTGTTAAATAAGCCTGTCGGCAACTTCCGCGTCACGCTTCATAACCGCGTCGGTATCGTGCCGGCGCTTCTCCTCAAGGCGGGATGACAGCTCCGGTTCTCCCAGAGCTATTATCTCGCATGCAAGCAGAGCGGCATTGGCTCCTCCGTCTATCGCAACCGTTGCTACAGGTATGCCGGAGGGCATCTGTACGGTTGACAGGAGGGCATCAATGCCGCCGAGTGCTGCCGATTTACATGGTATTCCGATGACCGGGAGCGTCGTATTTGCCGCCATAACTCCCGCAAGGTGCGCCGCCATTCCCGCTGCGGCTATTATCACACCTATTCCGCGCAACGCCGCGCTGCGCGCGAATTCAAAAGCCCTATCAGGTGTTCTGTGCGCAGATATCACGTGCACCTCATACGGCACTCCGAGCCCCTTTAAAATATCTACCGCTTTCTGCACCACCGGCAGATCGCTGTCGCTTCCCATAACGATCCCGACCTTTTTCATCCGTCAAAATCCCTGCCTTTCCGAAATTTTCGCCTCCCGAAAAATACAAAAGGGCACACTCGCTCCCGAAAAGAGTAAATGTGCCCAGACGGTCGGCTCTTTTGCCGGAGAATGCTCCGGCGCCATCCCCGTTCCTCTGTGGTGCTCCACATTATCCGTCAGTCGCGGGGCGCAAACATAATTTTGCTATGTATTTATTGTACCACAACAGCGCTCCGATGTCAATACGGAACTCATCCGTCAGGCACGTTATTTTATCGGAGATGTCTTCTCCTTCTGAATGACGTCGTGAGCTCCTCCCTCGACTATGCTCGTCGCGGACACAAGCGTCAATTTCGCCTTCTTCTGCAGCTCGGGTATCGTCAGCGCACCGCAGTTGCACATCGTGGATTTTACCTTGCTGAGCGAGAGAGCCACATTATCCTTGAGGCTTCCCGCATACGGAACGTAGGAATCTACACCTTCCTCAAATGATAGCTTGCGGTCTCCGCCGAGATCGTACCGCTGCCAGTTCCGTGCACGGTTCGAGCCCTCACCCCAGTATTCCTTATAGTAGGTGCCGCCGATGTTCACCTTATTTGTCGGGCTCTCGTCGAAACGTGCGAAATAACGTCCGAGCATGATGAAGTCCGCCCCCATCGCAAGCGCAAGCGTCATATGGTGATCGTAGACGATACCTCCGTCCGAGCAGACCGGAACGTATATACCCGTCTCCTCAAAATAATCGTCGCGCGCACGGCAAACATCGATCAGCGCCGTAGCCTGTCCGCGCCCGATGCCCTTGGTCTCACGGGTAATACAGATCGAGCCGCCGCCGATGCCGACCTTCACAAAGTCCG
>CAKSEM010000026.1 GCA_934446485.1 uncultured Eubacteriales bacterium
TCTCTCAGGCTGTGACCTTGCTCTATATACTCTATTAGTTCCTTTTCGTAATTCTTGATATATCTATATTTTCTTGCCATAACAAAACCTCCTATGGTAGTTGTTTTAATTCTACCATAGGAGGCTGCTTTTTTCTATTGTCCGCTTTTACTGGACTTGTTCATGGGCCACGGCTGCTCTTATTCTTTTTCAGTCGCAGTTTCATCGACAGCGCTGCGGCGTCGGACATCATCCCGCAGCAACCGATACAGTGATGCTGTAATCGGTACGCCAAGCAGCATTCCGGCAATTCCCATTATGCTGCCGCCGACTGTCACTGCCGCGAGCACCCATATTGACGGCAGTCCTATCGACCGTCCGACAACCTTCGGATATATCAAATTACCCTCGATCTGCTGCAGCACGATGATGAAAATTATAAACAGCACTGCGCGCAGCGGAGAATCCGTCATGATCATAACAGCTCCGACTGCAGCTCCTATGTACGCTCCGGCAATCGGAATCAGTGCAGTAAATCCGATCAACGCACCGATCATCGCCGCATACGGAAAGCGGAACACGAGCATTCCCAAAGTACAAAGTACACCGAGGATCACCGCCTCGGTACATTGACCGACAATGTACCGCTTAAAGCTGTCGTTTACAACGCCCACGCAGTATCTTGCCTTTTCGATCCATGCACCGCTGAAGTATGTACCTATAATCCGTCCGCCCTGTCGGGCAAGCCGTTTCTTGTCGAGCAGAAGATATACCGCAAAAATGATGCTTATAAGTCCCTGCACAACCGCTGAGAACACCGACGTTATTGCAGTCAGTATCACGTCGGCAGCACCGCCGATCCCTGAAGCAAGCACCTGTGCGATATTCGCTATGTGCTCACGCCAGTCTATCTCAGAAAGTCGCTTCAGCATATCCGCCGGAATGTACCGTTCAACCAAATCACTGTTCAAAAGCTTGTCTATAGCCGGCGGTATCTCGGATATCAAGAACTTTATGCATGAGATAAGCTCCGGTATCACGAGTCCGATTATAAGCGCAGTGATCCCGCAAAGCGTCAGTATTGCAAGGACAAGGCAAACGGGCGTCCGCAGGCGCACAATAACACCGTTCCTTTTCGACGGAAAGAAGTGCCGTTCATAGGCGCTCATCAATATGTTCAGAACATACGCCACGGCACAGCCGATAATGAGCGGCGATGCCGCACCTATCAGTGTACCGACAAAACCGGCGAGCGCTCCCCAGTACCTGATTGCAAGATAGAGAGCAAACGCGCACACGCTCACGCGCAAACAAGTTTTCCACTCAATTTTTATCGTCTCCACCGCCTTCACAGTAATGTATAAAGACGCGGAGCGACATATCCCTGCCGCCCCGCGATCCCGAAATATACCGTCATAACCGAAACGGGTACACGTCAGATGACGAACTGCTCCATATACCTCTTCGTAAGAATGAGCGATTCCTCGACTCTCTCCTTCGTCCCCTCGAACGCCTTATCCTCAATCTCGATACACGTGTAGCCGTTGTATCCGATGTCGGTAAGAGCCGATACGTAACGACTCCAATCAACATCGCCGAGTCCCGGGAGCTTCGGTGACATAAACTTCAGCGGCGTCGCCATGATGCCGTAATCGTCGAGACGGTCACGATAAACCTTAATGTCCTTATAGTGAACATGGAATATCTTATCGCGGAACTCATATATCGGCTTGATATAGTCGATCATCTGCCATACAAAGTGAGACGGGTCATAGTTGAGTCCGAAATAATCGCTCTTTATCGTGCTGAACATCTCACGCCAGATGGCAGGTGTCGTTGCGATGTTCTGTCCGCCCGGCCACTGGTCGTTCGTAAAGAGCATCGGGCAGTTTTCGATTGCAACTCGCACCCCGCGTTCCTCAGCATACTTGATGATCGGCGGCCATACGCGAGCAAATTCCTCGAGGTTGTCCTCGATTGTTCTATCCTGCATACGTCCGATAAATGTTGTTACCATATTGACGCCGAGCAGATGCGACATTTCGATCACCCGATAGAGGTGGTCAATGTTTGCCTGACGCTTTTCAAGATCGGAATCCATTGTATTAGGATAGAATGCAAGGGATGAGATCTCGACATTTCTCTCGCTGCAATACTTCTTAATGTAAGATATATACTCGTCGCTCGTATCGTCAACGTTAATGTGAGACACTCCCGCATAACGTCTCTCAGCCTTTCCCTGCGGCCATGCAGCCACCTCGACACATCCGAAGCCGAGCTTGGATGCACAGTCGATCATCTCCTCAAAGGAGTAGTTGTCAAGAATCGCACTTACAAAACCGAGTTTCATAAATAAACCTCCATATAATGCCGCGCAGCGGCAATATCTTTCAAAAATATTATACTTCACAAGCATCCGCAAAGTCAAGCGGATAGGAAAATTTTATCCGAGCTCGTATCTTCCCTCAATTGCGCGGCGCAGAGTGACCTCGTCGGCATATTCAAGGTCTCCGCCGATCGGAACACCGTTGGCGATCCTCGATACTTTTATACCGAGCGGCGAAATGAGTTTTGACAGGTACATAGCCGTCGCCTCACCCTCAACGGTTGGATTCGTCGCAATTATTACCTCGCTGACCTCTCCGCCGCCGAGCCTGTTCAGAAGCTCTTTAATCTTCAGATCCGACGGGGATATTCCCTTCATCGGAGATATTGCGCCGTGCAGCACGTGATATGTGCCGTTATAGTGCCCCGTGTTCTCAATTGCAAGGAGCGCACGCGGGTCCTCGACGACACATATGACGGAACGGTTTCGCGTTGTGCTCCGACATATCGGACAGGTCTTTTCGGATGATATATTCTGACAGGTATCACACAGAACGAGCTCGGTCTTGACCGCCATGATCGCATCGGCAAACTCACGTGCCTCCGTCTCTGTAAAGTTGAGAACGCAGAAAGCGTATCTCATTGCAGACTTCTGACCTACGCCGTCAAGCCGTCTGAACATATCGGAAAGCCTGACGATCGGCTCTATAACATCAGCCATCAGAAGAGTCCCGGCATTCCCGGCATATTAAGTGAGCCGGTGATCTTTCCCATTTCGTCACTGTTGGTCGAATTGACCTGCTTCACAGCCTCGTTAAAGCCCGCAACGAGTATATCCTCGAGAGTCTCTACATCATCCGGGTCCACGATCTCTGGATCAATGCCGATAGACTTTACCTCAAGCTTTCCCGTGATCTTTATCGTCACGGCGCCTCCGCCGGCAGATATATCGTATTCGCGTGCATCAAGCTCCTCCTGAAGCGTCGCCATATCCTCCTGCATCTTCTGTGCCTGCTTCAGCATCCCCTGCATATCGCGGGGACCGCCGCCCATGCCTTTAGGCAGTCTTGCTTTCATATGTTGTTCCTCCTTTGAATATCACAAATATCCCGGTCAGATTCAAAAATCACAGTCCCGGATCCAATTCGTCAAGTATCGATCCCTGTGCCGGTGCCGCTTCCGGCGGAAGGATCTCAACATCCGCTCCCACCCCTGCGATCCCGCAGAGTGCAAGCGCATCAGACAATGTCTTGCGTGACGTGTCGCGCGAGAGAATTCCCTCGGCAAAACGGTTATCCGGGTATATCGCCACCCTCGCACCGTCGGGGGATACACATATCCGCGCACTTCCCGCTAATCCGCGCAGCATCGGATCGGCAGCTCCGATACGCTCGAGCAGCTCACTCTTGTCGGTCACCTCAGAATACGCCGATGTATTTGCGCCGTCCGATCTCACCGCATCGGGATCCGGATCTGACTCAGCTTCATCGCGCGCTTTACTCGCTTCTGCCGCCGTTTCAGATACTTCTTTATGCGATTTTTCGACAGGCGCAGAATTTGAGCGCTCGGTACTTACGGCACGCGGTGCATGCTCAAGGAGAGTTATCCTGTCTTCAAGTGACGCTATTCTTGCAAAAAGCGCATCCTGCGACTCCGTTAAGGACGGTGTTGCTATCCGCACAAGCGTCAGTTCGGCAATGTTACGCTTAATCTGCGGCAATCGTGTCATGCGCGTCAAAGCTTCGTCGAGCATTCCGGACGCATATATAAGCTCCGGCGTGGTAAAGAGCGCCGCCGTCTCGGAAAGGAGAGCAGCCTCCTGGGATGTAAGGTCCAGATAGTCCGAAGCGTCGCGCGTGCTCTTAGCAACGAGCATATCGCGCCACAGTGATATGAGCTCCTGCCAGTATACCGCAATGTCCTTTGACGAGGACGCAACCTCACCTACCGTTCGAAACAGCTGTGACAGATCTCCCGCCTTGATGGCGGCAGCTGTGCGGCAGGCGCTTTCAATTCCGCTGATCCCGAGCACATCACGCACCCTCTCCGGCGTGACCTCAGCCCCACCGCCAGAGCAGAGCTCAAACATACTGATGGCATCTCGCATACAGCCCTGTGACTGCTTTGCGATAATAGTTGCCGCTTCAGCTTCAAGCGGAATACTTTCGCACCCGGCAATATAGGCAAGCCTATTCGCGATATCGCCGATAGTGATCCTACGAAAGTCAAACCGCTGGCAGCGTGACACAATAGTTGCAGGCAGCTTATGCTGCTCCGTCGTTGCAAGAATAAACATAACGTGCTCCGGGGGCTCCTCAAGCGTCTTGAGAAGTGCATTGAATGCCCCGATCGAGAGCATATGAACCTCGTCTATGATATAGACTCTCCTGCGCATGACCGCCGGAGAATATGTGACCTCATCGCGTATCTCTCGGATATAGTCAACGCCGGTATTTGACGCTGCGTCCATCTCAACGACGTCCGTCGCCGAGCCATCGTCGATCGATGTACACTTATAGCACTTTCCGCACGGATCTCCGTTGATCGGAGAGTCGCAGTTCACGGCCTTTGCAAGAATTTTGGCGCATGTCGTTTTTCCTGTCCCGCGCGGTCCGCAAAAGAGATAGGCATGAGAGAGCGTCCCATGCTCCGACTCATATTTGAGGACAGACGTAATATGATCCTGTCCGCACACATCCTCAAAAGTGCGCGGTCGGTACTTTCTGTATAAAGCCTGATGCTCCACGTCTCTGATCCTCTCATTTCCACCGGAATTTATAAAATAGAAATAACCCGCAGAATAAGACCATACACCCGAAATTCGAACAGGAACTCATATGCGCCTGCCCGCCCTCCGCTCAGAACAGGCTGACCTGCGGCACAACGGCTAAACTGCTTAATGCTGCTTGGTTCCCCACCTGACATGGTTCACAGCCGCCGATCGCGCAGGGCCAATTCCTCAACACGGAAGGTCGGACCGCCGACCACACAAGTCCTGCCCTCATAACGGGATACCACCCCTGCTACAGCGGATTTCAGGTACAGGGTTCCGCTAACTCCCCGGCCGGTATGGTCTTATTCCACGGGCTATCGCCGCGTATACTTACTCGGCACGGGCTGTAAAAATGCACGCCCGTGCTCCGCTGTTTCAGTATATCATATTTCAAAAGAAAATGCAAGACGGAATTTGTGCGCGCCCAATCAAATATCGCCGAAGGTACATATGTATGTCATTCCCGACAGATCGTACTTGCTCGTTAGAGATACACTCTCCCCGATCCTCGGCGCATGGATGAAATGAAAGCTGCCGTCAGACGGGTCGTATCCGAGATAAAGCAATGTGTGTCCGCGATAATACACCGCCGTCGGAAAATGCACACCCGCAAGACGCACCGCCGTCTCGTGAGGAGGCAGCGTACGCAGATCGTCGTGCGATCCAACCGTCCGGCACTGCTCTCCCGTATCTCGCGGAAGACGGAAACCGAAGGTGCTCATCACATTCAGGACGAAGCCCGAGCAATCCACGCCGCCGCCGCGGCCGCCCCAGCTGTACTCGGTCCCCGCATACTTGAACGCCTGTGAAATAAAGTTGCGGTACGTGAACGGCAAATATCCGCGTCTGACACCGTGTGCCGATACATACTCGCGACCCGATATAAGCATACCTCCCGAATCACGCAGCGGGACAGACACCGTGTAGCCGTCGCCGTCCCGTTTTTCAAGGGGCAGGCGCACTCCCATATCGCATATAACATCTCCGACCTTTAGGCGCGCATCCGTAACCGTCAGAAATTCCGTCGGCTCGGCAAAACTCAGCCACAGGGCATCATCATCGGTTACAGCAACGGCTCCTGCCGAAATCCATCCGAAATAATTGTACGCCTGAGCAAGAACGAACTCACCATCCGTGCTGACATAGAGCACAAGTATCGGTGAAAACGCCGGCACCTCCGTCAGCTGAAGCGTGTCATAAGGATCTCCCGGCGCTTCAAAATACGGCATATCGCATGGGAGCCGACGCATATCAGCGCGCCTTGTGACGATTCCCCTCCACACACGATTCTCGCGTTCCACGGTATCCAACCCGCGCAGTCCGAGCGTCGCGTAGTACTCATCTTGCGTGACCTCGCGTCCGCCGGACGTGTACTTCGGAAGTCCGCTTTCGCCGAGTCGGTTCAGCATAGCTGTCAATTCTCCGCCGGAGATGCTTTCGCCGAAATCGGAAAAAGAAACGACGGTATCTGACTCAGACCTCATTCGTTCATTTTCGGATGCTATATCGGATTCCGTCATAATAACGGCATCCGGGTCATCCGATGTAGAGAGCCATCGCTCCGCCTCAGGCGGGATCGGCTCCTCCGGCGGCTCAGTTTCACTTTCCGTCGCCGGGACGGTCTCTGTCACCGGAGCTTCGCTTTCTGTGCTTACAGAAGATTCGCGTTGGTGCGACACGCCTTCCGTGGCATCTCCGCCGCCGCGGGCACACGAGGCAAGCATCAGTATAGCGATCGCCATAATTAAAACTTTTTTCAAATTCTGAACCTCCGACGGCAAAACAAATATCGCCGCGCTCCGATCCCGCGAAGGGGACTTGCGTAGCGCGGCGGGAGGCACCGCACAGTGCCTCAGTGCTTATTAGACAGGTATCTCTCGAGCCATATGAGCCCGATCTCAAAAGCGTCGTAAAATCCGCTCTTCATGTCCTGCTTGACTATCCTCTCATGATCCGGAAGAGACTTATCCGTCCTCAGAATCTGGATCAGGATCTTGTCGGGAACCGTCTGCCCGCCCTCTTCCTTTGTAGTCATTCTTATCATCTGAAGGATATACTCATCGTCCATGCTGCCGTAGCAAATGACATTGTCCTCTCTGACCAACGGCTGACCGCGGTACATGAGATATCTGCCATCCACCGTCGAGACGACCTTGAAGTCTTTAGCATCTGCCATATCTGTTCCTCCGTCCCTCAATTTATAAACACACTATGTATTGTACTATACATTATGCCGTTTGTCAAGTCGCGGAGCCGTATGGCACCGTGCACATCACTTCTGCGGATCGAGATACTTCCAGTACTTCCTTATGTAGTCGATCCCCGACCAAAGCGTCATGACCGTCATAGCTGCTATCGTGATATACGAGAGCAGGTGAAGGTCTCGGAATATCGGCCACGGGAGCACAACAGGCTCAAGGAGGACCGCAACTATGCACGACATCTGCGTCGTCGTCTTTATCTTTCCGAGCCAGCTTGCGGCGATAACGAGTCCGCTCCGTTCTGCTGCCACAAGTCTGATCGATGTCACGGCAAGCTCGCGGAACATGACCACTGCAGCCGCCCACACGAACACAGATCTCAGATAGTCAAATCTGACAAGGATTCCCAGCATTGCGGCAAAAACAAGAAATTTGTCGGCAAGCGGATCCATCAGCTTACCGAAATCGGTGATAAGATTATACTTACGTGCGATCTTTCCGTCGATCATATCGGTAAGCGATGTCGCTGCAAAGAGCACTGCCGCCAATATCCTCACAGCTGTATCGCTCATCGGGAGCGGAGCCGCAAGAATAACAAGAAACACAGGAACCATGCATATGCGAAAGACCGTAAGCCTGTTAGGTATATTCATCTTAGCCATCGTGAACACCTCTCCTTTTATCCGACACTGCCGGTAATGAGCGCCTCACCTACGAGATCGTAGTCAAGAGCCTCGTTGATCCGCACATCTATCATCGCGCCCTCATTCACGGGCGTGTCTGACGTAAACCATATCTTTCCGTCTATATCGGCAGATTCGGCATAGCTCCTGCCGAAGTATGCCTCCGACACCGGATCGAAGCCTTCACACAGTACGCAGACCGTGCTGCCTATACGTGAGCGGTTAAATCTCTCGCTCACACCGAGCTGCGTCTTCATCAAGATATCGTACCTGTCCTGCGCCGTTTGAGGATCGATCTGTCCGTCAAACGAATATGCCGGAGTGTCCTCCTCACGGGAATAAGTAAACGCACCGAAGCGCTCAAAGCCCGTCTCTTTTATATATTTGCAGAGCTCGGCAAAGTCGTCGTCGGTCTCTCCGGGGAATCCTACGATTGCCGTAGAACGGAGAACTATGCCCGGTACCCTTTCACGGAGACGCGCTACCGCAGAACGGATCGCGGTCTGTCCGCCGTGGCGGTTCATTCGGCGCAGCACCGATTCGCTGATATGCTGCATGGGAATATCTATGTATTTTACAATCCGATCGTTGCATGCGATCTCGTCTATCAATTCATCCGTCAGCTTATCCGGATAGCAGTAAAGGAGCCTGATCCACGGCACTGATGTCGCCTCGGTGATCCGGCGCAGCAGCTCCGGCAGCCGATACTCACCATACAGGTCGATTCCGTAAGCGCTGGTGTCCTGTGCTATGATGTTTATTTCCTTGACACCCATTCCGTCAAGCTCGACAGCCTCCGCAACAATGTCCTCGATACTGCGGCTGCGCAGTCCGCCTCGGATCATCGGAATCGCGCAGTAAGTACAGCGGTTTGAGCAGCCCTCCGATATTTTGAGGTATGCCGTAGTCTCCCCCGTCGTAATTACGCGGTCTCCGCCGAGCGGGCACAGCTCCTTCGGATCGAATGCCGTAAACTTCTCGCCATCCCCGGCAGACTCGGATCTCTTGATGACGCTGTCTATCGCCTCGGCGATCCTGTGTATGCTTCCCACGCCGACTATCGCGTCTATCTCGGGCAGTTCACGGAACAGCTCCTCGCGATACCGCTCAGCCATGCATCCGCAAACGATGATCCCGCGCAGATGTCTGTGCTCCTTGAGCCACGCAACGTCAAGAATATTGTCAATAGATTCCTTCTTCGCACTCTCGATAAATGCGCAGGTGTTTACGATGATCACATCCGCCTCGTGATCCTCGGGAGTGATCTCGTACCCCGCAGCCACGGCGTGGCGGAGCATTACCTCCGTATCGCACAGGTTTTTCGAGCACCCGAGCGAAATAAACCCAACCTTGTATTTTCCCATCTTATCTCCATTGCACGCCGCATACAGCGGCGGCATATCAAACTACATTCTATGATATTGTATCACACAATGTATGCTTTTACAAGTTTTTATCCGAAATTTTTACGGTGCAGAAGCGGCGCCGCTCAAAATGAGCGACGCCGCAATTTTGTTTACCGTGCAGTCAGACCGAACCGCGCCTTTGTGCCACGGTGCCGGTCATAAAGAACGCAAGGTTCCGTTCAGCCTCCGTCGAGCCCGTGTAATAATAGTACCGTCCGGACGACTCTATACCGATCGATCCGAAATACGACAGATATCTGTAATCATACGGAACATCTGTATGCGTACCCTTGAACGCATACGAATGTGAGGTATGCAGACTGATCGATTCGCTCGTAGTCGTAGCATTTACAAAGAGCGGGTTCAGAATGTATTCGTTCCCGCAGATCTGCCATCCGCGCTTCTGCGTATCCGTTGAGAAGTGCGGTCCGAAGAGCTGCCCGGCCGCGTACATGATCGTGTTGTCGCGGATGACGCAGTTTTCCATCTCGCCGTATGTGCAGAATACATCGCCGAGCCGGTGCTCCTCCTGCCGCTGGCAGATACCGTATCCAATATACGCCATTATGTTGTCATGAACACTAATATTGATGAGCTTATTCATAGCCACACCGTAGCCGTCAACGGCACCGGAATGGTTCCATATCTCAAATCCGTTGCCGCAGGCGACAACGACATTGTCCGCAAGCTCAACGTTCTGAATAATATACTGTTCTCCGCTCCATTCGTCGGTGCTCTGGAGCGACAGCGGTCCGTCGCCGATATCGTGGCAGTAGTTGCCGATCAGGCGCGTGCCGTCGGAGGCACCGAAGATCTCGATGCCGCTTTCTATCGATGCAAGGCTTCCCGCGATATATCCGAACTCACAGTTTGTGACGAGCAGGTTCTTTCCTCCGACTGCCGCACCCCAGTATGACGAATACTTAATAGCCAAATTGTCAAGTCTCAAATCTGACGAACCGCCGGCAATGCAGTAGCCCTGCCGTGACACGCGGATCTCATCAAAAGAGTCCGACGGATTGCCGCCGTCCCAGTAGAGGTAGAGCCGCCCCGCATTCTTGTCGTGGAAGAATTCGTAGTTGTTGTGAAGTGCTTCTCCGATATTTGCGCACGAGGTACCGCCCGTATGGAAGTACGTGACACCGTCGCCGCTCAGGATACCGTAATCCTTGGTCATGATACCCTCACCGAACGGAACATCCGTATCGGGATTCTCAAGATCAGGCACCACTCTCACACCGATCGCTTCGCCGTCATTAAATATGATGTTCCCGATATCGCACTTGTCGCCGCCGCACCATTCCGGATTGGGATCGATCTCGTCGAGCACCCAGATATTGTCGTAATCCGTTTTGAGCCACACGCCCGTGTTTCCGATGTTGCGGAAATCCACAGCGCACGAGAAGAGCGGCTTCTCACCCTTGCCGTATGCACCGTAGGTCACGCCGCTCTCAACCGTGAGGCAGGTAACGGTCTGATTGTTGTACTTCTCCGCGTAGAACTCGCTTCCGCGCTCAAAGAGAACCGCATCCCCTCGCTTCGGGATAGATATGGCATCACCGTTGTTGAGATATCTGTACAGCTTGGTGAGCGAACGCCACGGAGTTTCGGGTGTGAGACCGTCGTTTGAGTCGTCGCCGTTTATCGATGAAATGTAGTAAACCTTGTGCCCCGACGACGTAAAATCTTCGGGATCGATAGCATCGGGAGAGGCAAGGATCTCGTTTGTACGGCGCGCCAGCTTACTTGCGGCACCTGCCTCAACATCGGACGTAAGCTCCTCCCAGAAGGTATTTGAATACCTGTAATAATTCTTGAAATAGTCAGCCTGTGACGCCGATTCGAATGCATCTGCCGATGCCTGATCCGCAAAGAACGCAATGTATCGGATGTTGAAGTGTCCGTCTCCCGTGTATCCGTCAGCAAACGCATTCACGAGGATGTGAGAAACATCAACGTTGCTGTTGACACCGGGTGCGTGCTTCTTGGGTGTCATCGACGCATCTGCCAGCACCTCCGGATCTCTCTTCAGCTCCGGATGAGCTTCCGCAAGCGCGGTCAGATCGGCACTTGCCGTAGAGAAACCGCCGTCCGGATCACCCTTCGTCAGCGTAAAATGCTCGGTAAACGAGGTTATGTAGGAGTTCCCGACCCACTCGGCTCCGACATTTGTCGGATTCACGGCGTATTCTCCCGTAAGAGCTTCGGGCTCATCGTACCCGTCGTAGGAGTAGCATATCTTCACGATCGGCGTGCGCCCGATTTCAACACCGAGCTCCGTCGTGCAGACACCGACCGACACCGACGACTTGTGGTTGTTTTTCTCTGCCGTATCGGCATCGTAATATGTCACAAGGAACGGATAGTCACCGCTGTCGGTGTCAAGATCCGATCCGAGCGCCGATGAGAAGCCCGTTCCGCTCCAGTAGAGGTACTTCGCGCCGTAGATCACACTGCTGTCAGACGCCTTCGGCATATACCCCTGCCAAGCCTTCTCTGTGGCACGGATGAGGTTCCCGATGAGCGTCGCCATCTCAGCACGCGTGATCTCAGACTTCGGGTTGTAGTTCACGTT
>CAKSEM010000027.1 GCA_934446485.1 uncultured Eubacteriales bacterium
ATAGTGATTCTTTATGACCTTGTCCTCGACTATACCCATACCCGTCTCTTCGGCAGCCAGCTTTGCCAGCGGTATCCGCGCGCGATCCGCAGCCGTAGCCGCAGCGAGAAATATGCGATCTACCTCCTCCTGCGTATAGCCGGCGAACCTGCGCTGTGCCGCCCTGACCGATTCGATGGCAGCCTCGAGCGATTCGATGCTGTCCGTGATCCTGTACCCGTTATTCATAGTAGTGCCTCCTCCCGACCGTTAATTTATCAGTAAATTGAGGTGCGCCAGTGAAAGTGCGAGGTTTTCCTGCTGGAGCACGGTGCCGTCGGGCACCGCAAGCGCAACGGGGGCAAAATTCCATATCGCCCCGATCCCGCAGGAGATCAGTTCGTCGCACACGCTCTGTGCAGCGTGATCGGGCACCGTTATGATTCCGATACGCACGCGGTGCGCGCCGCACCATTCGCGAAGCTCCGACATCGGCAGGATCAATTTCCCCGACGGAAGCTCGCCCGCAAGGGACGGATCGATGTCGAACGCCGCAGGTATGTCGAGTCCGTACGACGAAAATCCGTCGTATTCAAGGAGAGCCCGACCGAGCCTGCCCGCGCCGACGATTACGGCGGCGTTGACATCGCCGCACCCGAGATACGCTTCTATGCCTGCTATAAGCTCGTCCGTGCGATACCCGATCTTCGGCTTGCCGGTGCCGCTGACGGCGGCAAGATCCTTCCTGACCTGAACCTCTCCGAGGCCGAGCGAACGCGCGATCGACGTCGCCGATACGGTCTCGCCGACCGCATCCGGAGATTTCAGGTATCTGAGATAGAGCGGAAGCCGGCCGAGGGCAGCGCGTGTAATAGTCGTCTGCTTCATCTTGTGTGACCGTGCCTTTACTTGGATTTCAGCTCCGGCGGATACTCCGCCGATACAGTTTTATGTTTATATTGTATCATGCAGCACATCCTTTGTGAATTATTAGTTTGTTATATCGGTATTATGTTTATCGATATAACTCGGTTTGATTGATATTCTGTCGGCGTCGGCAAACAAGCACGCCCCTCCGAGTGCATACTCAGCGGGGCGTATCTCTCAAATATAAAGCTGAGTCATGTCGGCTCTGAAACGGGGCGCCGCGGTGCAGCTGTCCGAGATGACGGGCACTTATCTGCGGCGGAAGCGGATACGGTATATTACGGCAAATCGCGCAAGGAGTATATCATAGAGAATAAAGCAGACCGTTCCGAGCAGAAATGCAAGCGGGATCAGGAATCCATCCGCCTCCTGCGGCATAAACAGCTTCAGAAATACGGTATATATCGCAATTATCACCTCGGCGGCAGCGATCTTCACCGCCCACATCAGCGCGCGGCTTCGGATTCGTTCGGCGACGGGCTTCACAAGCGGGTAAAGTCCTCCCGCCATAATATAGAGTATGCCGACGGACTTGTCGGGGAGCAGCACGAGCGTCAGCGTCGCGCACACCGCGACCGCACCGGCAGCAAGCCCTACACCCGCCTCGACGACCGCGATCACCGTGATCAGCCCGCACAGCGCGACCGCCGACATATCAAATATCCCGGTCGTGCTTCCGACAAGGAGCAGCACAAACGAGAGCGCGGCAGCCATGGCACACATTGTGAGGCTGCGGATCCTGCCGCGCCCCATGTCACGTTTCACTCTGAGTCAAGCCTCCAGTCATCAGCATCCGCCGCCGCAGCAATCGCAGCAGGCATCCGCGACGAGCAGCGTCGTGCATATTCCGCAGCAGTCGGGATCCCCGACACCGCCGCGATCCCGGCGGTACTGCGTTCCGAACGAGCCTGCCTGATATCGCAGCCGTTCCCGCGCCGAGGCGTACTCGGCATTGTTCGGATCAAGGTAGCACGCCGTCTCGATGTGGCGCTGTGCCTCAAAGTAGTACCCGCGCTGGACGAGCAGGCAGCCCTTCAGGTAGTTCCACTCCGCGCCGCGATCCCCCGACGGGGTCGAATCTATTATAAGCTCCGCCTCGGAGTACTTCCCCTCCGAGATAAGACGGCGCACCTCCGGAAACGACGTTATCCCCGAATGGCTGTATGACGAATACCTGCCGTCTCCGCCGGACTGCCGCCCGGCTGCACGCTCCTTCTGGATCGTGTCATACGCCTCGTTGATCTCCTTCATCTTCTCTTCAACGAGATCGGAGAGCGGATTCCCCGCATAGCTGTCTGGATGGTACTTGCGTGCCAGATCGCGGTACGCCTTCTTTATTTCGTCGTCCGTCGCATCGCGTCTGACGCCGAGCACCGAATATGGATCTTTATTCATACGTTTCTCTGAAAACCGTGCCTTTCATAGCTTGTCGGTATGCTCTGCCGCGTCGCGGTCGCCGACCGCTGCCGCATCAAGCGCTCCGCCGTCGGTCAGCCCGCAGCGGCGGCTGAGAGTACGCCGCAGCGCCTCGGGCATCCCGAGATATACGATATTGCGGACTGTTTCCGCTGCCGTCCGATCACCCCCGTCACACGCGAGCTCGATCGCCGTGCCGAGCGGCCGAAGCTCAAGGAGCGCCGCCGTCATGATCTCCTCCGCCGTCTCGCGCCTGAGGTAATCACGGTCGTCGCGCCGCTCCACGGCACCGTCGCCGTAAAGGGAGAGGAGCGGATTGAATCTGCCGCGCCTGCGGTCATCCGCAAGATCGTCCGCTGCGTCGGCAATATAGATAAAGCGGCCGACACCGCAGCCGATCTCGTGCGCGATGCGCGCGGCAGTGTCCGTAAGTCCGAACGAAAACAGATCGCCGCACAGCTCACCGAATGCTGCAGCGGATGCGTCGGGCGACGGGCAGTCCGCCGTCTCAGTCTCCGCCTCACGTGTGAGCCCGCGCCGCACCGCCTCGCCGAGCGCGCCGTCCGATCCGCGGTCGGCTCGACGTCTGAAGCAGCACACGGCGGGGGTCAGGAGCACCGCTCCCAGTCGGCGTGCGCCGCGCTCATCGACGCGATCGTCGTCAACCTTACCTCCGCAGAGGTGCGCAGACACCCGTGCGGTATACCTGAGGGATTCACATTCATCGGCGATCTGCCGCCGCCGCAGCGGATGGACGGCACATCGACGTCTGTGCATCGTCGGCACATCGTCCGTAAGGAGCATACGGCACAGAGCCAAAAATACAAAATCGTAGCTGAGCGTCAGGCGGGATGCCTGACCCGTAACGCGACCCATCGTACGGCACAGACCGCAGTACACGGCGCGGTACATCTCATGCTCGCGCACACGCAGCTCGGGAGTGTAAGGTCTTAGATATCCGAACATTCAGAGCACCTCCCGACGCAGCACACGCGATTCCTTATTAATATGATAATACCCGCTCCCGTGCCTTACAAGGAGCATTTTGTGAATATTGTGTTTTAATATATGAGTCCGAGAGCGCGCGATATGTCCTCGGAGGCAAGCTCACGCCCGCGCGCCGCCGTTCCGTCGAGCGCCTCGCGACCGGAGTCGGAGCTGTCCGCCGCTTCGATCATCGCTCGCTCGAGAGCATCGGCATCGAACTCCGGTATTTTGAGAAGGCTGCCCGCACCGGCGCTGGCGGTAGTGAACGCATCTATCTTAGGGTCGAGCGACATCCCGATCATCGGACGCGCCGCGCATGCGGCGTATATTAGTACATGCAGACGCATCGAGCAGACGAAGCGCGCTCCGCCGCCCTCTCCTCCGTGTATCACGGAAAGGAGCTCGGGACCGCTTGCGGGGGATATGCGCATCGTCCCGATCCCGAATCGCTCACGCAGAATCGTTACGGCACGCTCCGTTACGGCGCGATCAAGCTCCGACTGCATCGAGACGAACACAGGCACAAGCCCGCGCTTCTCAGCCACGCGGCTGCACGCGGCACAGACAGCATCGACGAGAGCATCCTCGTCATACGCCGTGCGCTGCACTCCCTCAAATCTGCGCAGAGAGACCAAGAAATACTTCATTCCGGGAACGATGCCGTATCTGCGGCAAATATCGTCGCAATCCCTCGGCAGTTCCATCAGGAACGCCGGGTCTGCCGTAAGGTGAACAGTGTCTCGCGGCACTCCGATCGCGCAAAGCTCCTCGAGCGACTCTGAGTCGCGCACCGAAACACAGTCTGCGCGCATGACGGTCTTTGCCGTGAGCCGACGGTTGCGTTCCGAGTAGATCGTGCCGATGCCATTTGCATAGACGTAGGTCTTCATGCCCAGGCGTCGCGCCGTATTCACAATAAACGCATAGTAGCGCAGGCTCTTGAAGCTCGTGCTGTCCTGGAACAGGCTTCCCCCGCCCGAAATAAGCACACGCGAGCGGCGCATCTCGCGCAGAATGCCGAATATATTCATCCTGCCGATGCATCGGATACCGAAACGCTTGCTGTCAACGGCGGGATCGTGAGTCAGCGCAGTTATGCGCACCGACGGAGCCTCACTGCGAAGCCTTTGGCAAATGGTATCGAGGATGCTGTCGTCACCCATATTGCCGAAGCCGTAATAGCCGGATATCATCACATCCGAGCGGAGGCGGCGCTCCGTTATGGGGTTGCAGCGGAGGTAACGCTCGATCCCATCCTCCTCGTCGGGAGTAACGTTGACCGTTGCCTCCTGCTTTATGGCCGAAATATACAGCTTCATAGCGTCGCCCGCCATAGTATCGACCGAATAATGGCGGCGTATCGTCTCGCGCGAGACGGCACCGAGCCGCGCTCTCTCCTCGGGAGCCGCCGAAAGGATCGTCCGCACGTCGCGGAGAAGATTTTCCGCAGTCGTCTCCTCACAGCCGCGGCAGCAGAAGTTCGTATCTATCGAAAGCTGCAGCCGATCCTCATCGAATATTCCGATGTATCCTTCGTTCCCGGCGATAATGCACGGCTTTTCACACGCCATAGCCTCAAGCGCCGCTCGGCTGACACCGATAAACATTTCACCGGATGCCGCAAAGCGGTTAATATCGGTACGGCTGCCTGTCAGAATGACGGTGCGGCGTCCGATCGCGCGGTTCGCCGCCTCAGCCTCGGCATTTACAGCGGCATAGTCGTTGCCTCCGCCGACGATCACGATCTCAAGATTCGGATATTCTGCGGCAAGCGTCGGCGCGATCTCGATAAGCCGATGCGCCGCAAGGCTGCGGTCGGTGTCCATACGGCTGACGTAAACGATACGCCGCGCGCCGTCAGTGAGTGAAAACTCTTCCTTGATGCCCGACCAATCGGTGTCGGGCGAAAACTTGTCGAGGTCGATGCCGTTTATTGTAACGAGTATGTTGTCAGGCTCAAGACCGTAGTTCTCGACGAGGTACGCCTTTATATCGTCGCTGACGGCGAGTGAGCGCTCGCCCCAGTCGGACAGCACGTTATAGGGGAAGCCCGGCTTAAACACCCAGTGTGCGGTCGTGACGAAACGGAAGTTCAGACTCCGTTTCAGATTCGCGCAGAGAAACGCGGGAATGCGCGCGTGAGCGTGTACAATGTCATACTTTTCCTCAAGTATGAGTCGGCGCAGTTTGCGGCGCGAACGCAGAAGCGCTATCGGATTCTTCGTATGGCACGGCACATTGACATGTCTGATACCCGCCTCGGCAAGCCCGGATTCGTATGCGCCTCCGTTGGATGCAACGGTCACGTCCACACCGCGCCGCGCAAGCGCACGGGAGAGCTCAAGTATGTGAGTCTCCGCACCTCCTATATCCATAGCCATCGTTACCATTAATACTTTCACGGTCATATCCGCCTTTACGATTTATTTTTATTATGGTTTCCGCCGCGCGGCGGGTGTGTCCCCGCCGTTCCGGCGCAATTCCCGTTCCGACGTGAAGCGCCCTTTGCGCTGCCGCTGCCTCCGCGGCGATTGCGGTCTCCTGCAGCTTCTCGACTCTGTTTGCTCTTTGCGCCTTTGGATTCGGTGCTCGAGCCGCGCCTGTCGCGACGTCCGTTTCCGGCGCGGCGGCGATCCTCTCTCGAAGCTCCCGCGCCGCTTTCTCTGCCTTTCTTCGCTGTGCTGGCGCCGCGAGAGGCATCCTTGCCTTCACCGCCCGTCCCGCCGCTCGCTTTTCCGACGGACCGGGCACCGCCCAGAAGCTCACGTAGCATACGGCGTCCGCGTTCCGTGCAGTACTTCTCGGCTTCGCGAACCAGCTTTCGATTTTCGGGACGCCGCCACTGGAGGAGCGCTCTCTGGATCTGCTTCTCCCTGTAGTCGGTCGGCGTGTAAATCTTCCTCCCCGTAAACGGATCTATACCCGTATAGAACATAACGGTCGATGCGGTGCCGGGTGTCGGATAGAAGTCCTGCACCTGTTCGGGCGAGAGCCCGATCCGCTTCGTATAGAGCGCCAGCTCCACCGCATCGTCCATCGTACTGCCGGGATGGCTCGACATGAGGTACGGCACAAGATACTGCTCGAGCCCCGCCTCCTCCGACAGCTCAAAGAACCGCTCACGGAATCGGTCGTACATCTCGACGGACGGCTTGCCCATCATCGAAAGCACGTTCTGTGCGCAGTGCTCGGGCGCGACCTTGAGCTGACCGCTCACGTGGTGCGACACAAGCTGTCGGAAGAATTCATCACTCCTGTCGCACAGCATGTAATCAAACCTGATGCCGGAACGCACGAACACCTTCTTCACACCGGGCAGCGCCTCTATACGGCGCAGCAACTCAGCATATTCGCTCTCGTCGGCGACGAGGTTCGGACACGGCTTCGGAAAGAGGCACCGCCGATCGGGACATACGCCCGAGTCGATCTGTTTGCGGCATGCGGGGTACCTGAAATTCGCCGTAGGTCCGCCCACATCGTGTATATACCCCTTAAAATCGGGCATGGCAATGATCTTCTCCGCTTCGGCCATAACCGATTCCTCGCTGCGCGAACGGACGGCGCGGCCTTGATGGAACGCTATGGCGCAGAAATTGCAGCCGCCGAAGCAACCGCGGTTGTGGGTTATCGAGAACTTCACCTCACGGATTGCGGGGATGCCGCCGAGACTCTCGTACATCGGGTGATAGTCGCGCATATACGGCAGCGCATACACGCGGTCGAGCTCCTCGCGCTCCAGAGGAGACGCCGGAGGGTTCACAACGAGCGCACGGTCGCCGTAATATTCGACGATCGCGCGTCCGTAAACGGCATCGTTATTGCGGTACTGTATGCGAAACGCCTCGGCGTATGCACGGCGGTCGGTCTTGAGCGTATCGTAGCTGTAGCCCGAAACGCCGTCTTCGGTCATAGCTCCGTCCCCGGACGGAGCGACGGGGTAGTGGAGCTCAAGCCCCGACGAGAGGCGGCAGAGGTACGCAGTACCGCGCACATCGCGGATCTTCTTTACGGGAACGCCGCGGTCGAGCAGCTCGGCAAGGCGCACGATCGACCGCTCACCCATACCGTACATCAGTATATCGGCACGCGAATCGACGAGTATGCTCCGTCTGACGGAGTCAGACCAGTAATCGTAATGTGCGAAACGGCGCAGGGAAGCCTCGAGCCCGCCGATCAGTATCGGCACGTCGCCGAATGCTTCACGGATCCTGTTGCAGTAAACTATCAGCGCTCGATCGGGACGGTGTCCCGCTCGGCCGCCCGGAGAGTAATAATCGTCGCTGCGCCGACGCTTTGCAGCGGTGTAGTGGGCGACCATTGAATCAATGTTCCCGGACGAGACCAGAAAGCCGAGGCGCGGACGCCCGAAGCGACGGAAGTCGTCGGTGCTCTTCCAATCCGGCTGTGCGAGGACGGCGCACAGGTAGCCGGCGTCCTCAAGTACGCGCGTAATGATCGCCGCGCCGAACGACGGGTGATCAACGTATGCATCACCGCACACGTAAACGAAATCCGGCACGTCGCGTCCGCGCGCGTGCACCTCCTCCGGCGATACCGGTAAGAATCCCATATATATCTCCGATCTGCCGACGGACGGCATATATTATTCCGATTATATTCTACCATATATGATGCGTATTTTCAAGGCAAAAAAACGCACGCATATGCGACACGTTATGCGACAGGGCGACAAGGCGGCTCGCCGCAGAACACGGAACTATCCCGCTGCGTGTCAGATGGCGGACGCACAGCATACGGCGCGCTCCAAGGCGCACGAGGTCGTTAACCGCACCGAGGACTTCGCGTCGAGGCACACAAAGAGCAACGCGCAAACGATCACGTGTTTAAATCGCACTGTCACGTCAGATATAAAGATCGCAAATGTCTCGACGAGCCGAAAAAGTCATGATCTCCGGCTAAGTCGGAGGCTTGAACAAGCCCTAAAAGGGCTTTCTACCAGCTTGCATCTAAAGATGCACTGAATGATTTTTCACTTGCATCAAATACCCCGCCGCCCGCGTGCGGGCATCTGCCGTTTTTATCGAGTGCATACGGATTTGCCGGGCTGATATTCACAACTCGTTTTGCTCGACGCTTCACGCTAATGTTTTTTCACGAAGGGCCGCTCCATCAGAACAGCCGATGCTTTCCGAAATCCGAGTCAAAACCTCCTGCTAAGTCGGAGACTTGAACAAGCCCTAGAAGGGCTTTCTACCAGCTTGCATCTAAAGATGCACTGAATGATTTTTCACTTGCATCAAATACCCCGCCGCCCGCGTGCGGGCATCTGCCGTTTTTATCGAGTGCATACGGATTTGCCGGGCTGATATTCACAACTCGTTTTGCTCGACGCTTCACGCTAACGTTTTTCACGAAGGGCCGCTCCATCAGAACAGCCGATGCTTTCCGAAAAAACAAATACCTCCGACGGGGTCGGTGCCCCATCGGAGGTGAAAAACTTTGCTTTATGAGTTACGCTTCCTCGTCATCGTGAGCGTCATCGGTCGAATATCCGGTGAACTCCTCTTCCTCCTCGCGCGCTTCCTCCATGAGAGAACGTATCGAGAGGCTGACCTTGTGGTTGTCGTAATCGATCGCAGTGATGCGCGCATCTACCTCATCGCCCACCGCGAGAACGTCAGACGGCTTCTCGATGCGGTGATCGGTTATCTGGCTTATGTGAATAAGTCCGTCAACACCTGGGATGATCTCGGCAAATGCACCGAACTGCAGAAGGCTGACGATACGCACCGTTGCAACATCGCCCTCGCTGTACTTGTCGGTAAAGATGTTCCACGGATTCATAGCCTCAGTCTTGTAGCCGAGGGAGATTCTCTTTCTGTCACGGTCGATGTCCTTCACGTATACGTGAATAACGTCGCCGACGGAAACTACCTCTGCGGGGTTCTTGATGCGCTGCCATGAGAGCTCGGTATTATGTACCATACCGTCTACGCCGCCGAGATCGACGAATGCGCCGTAAGAAGTGAGTCCTCTTACCTCGCCGTCAAACTCCTGTCCGACCTCGATGTTATTCCAGAGCTCCTCTTCCTTCGCGCGTCTCTCCTCACGAAGAACCGCTCTGATCGAAGCGTAAGCCTTCTTTCTTTCCTTCTTGATCTCGATGATCTTGACTCTCTGCGTCGTTCCGACGAGAGTCTGAAGATCGCCGCCGCGCGGCACGCCCGTAAGGGACGCAGGAATGAAGATCTTGACGGAATCAATGTTGATGATAACACCGCCCTTGACAGCCTCGGTGATCTTCCCCTCAAGTATCTCACCCGATTCCTCGGCAGCAACGATGCGCTCCCAGTTCTTGTCGGAATCGACTCTCGTCTTGTCAAGCGTTGCGATACCGTCAACATCGCTCACCTTCACAACCTTAGCCGTGACCTTGTCGCCTACATGATACAGGTCCTCCAGCTTCGCCTGAGGATCGTTTGTCGCCTTGTCGTGTACGATGACACCGGTAGTCTTGGTGCCGAGATCAACATGGATCTCGTTTGACGATACCGATGTGACGACACCCTCTACCACTTCCCCTGTATTCAAAGTTTTCATTGATGACTCGAGCATTTCGGCAAAGTTTTCATTCATCTGCTCACTCATTCTTCCACATACCTCCTGTATTACACTGTCCGGCGTCGATGCGCCTGCAGTTATTGATATTTTTGCGTCGCCGGGGATCCGGAGTCCCGCGACATCGTCGGCCGTGCCGACAAAGACGGTGCGCGGGCACACACCGGATGTGATCTCATAGAGCTTTCGTGAGTTCGAGCTCTCCGCGCTTCCGATTACGACTGTGATGTCAGACCTCGCGGCAAGGCGTTCCGCTTCAGTCTGCCTCTTTTCCGTAACATTACATATTGTATCAAAAATTAAGGCGTTTGTATAGACCTTTTTTATTTTTTCCAAACATTTTTTCCAAACTGACAGCTTTTGGGTCGTCTGAGCCGCCACCGAGACGGAAATACGGCGCAATTTTTCACCTTCGGGGGAATCCATAAACGCCGACAGCTCATCCTCATCACGAAAAACGTACCCTTCGCCGCGCGTACAGCTCATGATCCCGCGCACCTCAGGGTGCTCTGCCGCGCCGATCAGGATAAAGGCAGCTCCCTCGCCGGAGTTGTCCGCGGCAATACGTCTTACCTTCTCAACGTACGGACAGGTGCCGTTGTGCAGCGTAAAGTTCGGGCATTCACGCTCGAGTTTCTCAAGACGCTCGACTACAGGCAAGAGCTCGCCGTGCGCACGGATCACGAGAGTGACCCTCTGCCCCGCGCGAATGTCGCAGCAGAGTGCGTCAAGCCCGTCATAACCGATGCATTCAGCTCCGCGGCGTGCGACATCCGCAAGGTAAACTTCGTTATGTATTATGTGTCCGAGCGTGCAGACGCGGCCTGCAGTCGGGTCTGCAAGAGATTCTTCAAGAAAGCCGGTCGCGCGGCGAACGCCGAAGCAGAAGCCCGCATTGCGTGCCACAGTGATCTCCGCCATATCAGGTATCTCCGTCAGTGCATGAGTTGCCGCAGGTGCCGTCTGACGATGCCCCGTTTTCCGACGGCGCTGCATCCGGATCGGCTGCGGCGACTGTCGCGCCTTCTGAAGCCGATTTCGCGCGCTCGTCGGAGGCAGACTCACTTTTCGGCGCGTCCGCGTCGCGGGCAGGCGAAATCACAGCTTCTGTCTCATCGCCGTATTTCAGCGCGCACGCACGGTCAAACAGCTCGCGTGCTACCTCCTCATAGTCGCGCCGCTCACCGTTCGGAAACAGCTCCTCATATGTGACGGGAGCACCGATCAGGACACGGTTGCGTCTGAAGGCACGCGTGCGGCGTGCTTTATTGTCGATAAAGACCGGAATCACCGGTGCTTTTGCGCGGTAAACTATCATGCCGGCTCCGCCCTTTACCTCGGTTTCGCGCGGATCCACGCCGGGGCAGCGCGTGCCCTGCGGGAATATACCGATAAGCTCTCCTTCTCCGATCATGGCAACGGTTTGCTTTATGCTCCGAACGTCGGCACCGCCGCGATCCACGGGGTACGCTCCGAGCGCACGGATCAGCTGGGAAAGAAGCGGTATCCGAAAAAGTTCACGCTTCGCCATAAACCGTATCTGACGCCGCAGTGCCACCTCCAAAACGAGCACGTCCGTGAGCGACGTATGGTTTGAAATGAGGAGCGCACCGCCCTCAGGAATGTTCTCAGCACCCACAGCCTCGGTTCGCCAGATGGCACGGACCGGTCGTGAGAATATCTTATATATCGCACCGTAGAATCCCATTATTCGCCCTCCGCAGACAGAGCGTACTCAGCGAAGCCGCTCTGCAAGATTTATTATGTAATCAGCCGATTCCTCGATTCCGTATTCGTCGTTTACAAATTCGACGGCATCGGGCGCCGGAACGCACGGCGACTCTGCTCGCTCGCGGTCTGCGCGATCGCGCTCGATTATATCGCGCAGCACGTCTTCGTA
>CAKSEM010000028.1 GCA_934446485.1 uncultured Eubacteriales bacterium
AGGCTGAACTGCGGTGCAGGACGCACATGCGAGACGCCTCAGGATTTGAGATTGACCGAGATCATACAGAACACGGACCGCTCCACAGTACTGTTTGCCGGACGAATTCCGGCGGGGATCGGACGTCTTGCGTCGGAGCGCCGCGTGCGTATGATCGACTACTATGAGGCGGAGGATTTCCAGATCAAGAACGCAGTACCGACAGCTGAGGGGGCGATAGCGCTTGCCATCGACGAGATGAACATTACCCTTGCGGGAGCCGAAGCTGCAGTTGCCGGCTACGGACGCATCGGCCGGACGCTTGCACAGCGTCTCGTTGCCCTCGGTGCACACGTCACCTGTGTCGCAAGAAGTCGGCGCGATCTTGCTTTCTCCGAATGTGACGGGTGCCGTGCACTTCCGCTTTCCGACTTTACAGGGGCTTCGTCCGATTTTGATGTTATATTCAATACCGTTCCGCACATTATATTTGACGGCAATGTATTAAGCCGCCTGCGGCGCGACACGCTCATAATCGATCTTGCATCAATGAGGGGCGGTGTCGATCTTGCCGAGGCAGAGCGGCTCGGGATAAGAGTTTTGAAGGCGCTGTCTCTTCCGGGGCGTACAGCACCGGCAACGGCGGGACACATTATATACGATACCGTGCGGACAATAATGCGTGAGGAGGGGATACTGTGACCGGCTTTGCAGTCTGCGGCTCATTTTGTACCCATGCACGCGCACTTTCTCTGATGAGAGCGCTTGCGAAGGATGGGGAGATACTTCCTATCCTGAGCGATACCGCGTATACCACAGATACCAGGTTCGGTAAGGCTGACGAGTTTGTGCACACCGTGACCGAGATATGCGGCCGTGCGCCGATCCGCACGGTTGCGGAGGCGGAGCCGATCGGACCTCTCGGGATGACCGATGTCATGCTGATAGCTCCGTGTACGGGGAATACGCTGGCAAAGCTTGCGCACGGGATCACGGATTCATCGGTCACTATGGCGGCAAAGTCGCATATGCGCACGTCGAAGCCGCTGGTTATCGCGCTTGCCACTAACGACGCCATGTCGTCAAACCTTGTGAATATCGGTACGCTCCTGAACCGCAAGGGGGTGTACTTTGTCCCTCTTGTACAGGATGATACGGTAATGAAGCCGCATTCACTTGTGTGTGATTTCAGCCTTGCGCGCGATGCGATTGCCGCCGCGCTTCAAGGAGAACAGCTTCGCCCGTTGTTCAGATGATGTAAATACGAACTTTTCGCAAACTTAGGACATTTCGGTTGCCGAGCGGCACACTTTATGATATAATACTATGGAGTAGTATGTATAATGTTTCCGGCACCTCTGCCGGGTATGAAAGGCGTGACGAAAATGTTCAGTGATGTAAGGCATGGAGATGTGTTCGGGTATTTCTCCGAGATATCTGCGATCCCGCGCCCGTCGGGTAAAGAAGAGAAAATCGCAGATTACCTTGTCAGGTTTGCAAATGAACGCGGGCTTGAGGTATACCGTGACAAGGCAAACAATGTGATCATACGAAAGCACGGTGCGGCAGATGCGCCGTCGGTCATGCTTCAAGGACACACCGATATGGTTTGTGAGGCGCTTCCGGGGATTGAGCACGATTTTCTTCGCGATCCGATAAAATTTGTAAGAAACGGAGATGTGCTCAGCGCGGACGGCACCACTCTCGGTGCTGATGACGGGGTATCCGGTGCCGTTATGCTGGCGATTCTCGATTCGGATACGCTGCGCCATCCCGACCTTGAGTGCCTGTTTACGTCAGGCGAAGAGGTAGGTATGATCGGCATGAATGCGCTCGATATGGGGTGTATTCGTTCACGCAGAATGATAAATATAGACTCGAGCGGTGAGGGTGTCGCAACGGTTGCTTGTGCAGGCGGAGTGCGCAGCGATTTCAGCTTTACGACATCAGCTGAGCCGACTCGCGGGACGGAGAGGGCATATGACCTCGTTATATCCGGGCTTTACGGCGGCCACTCAGGGGAGGACATCGCACTCGGAAGGACGAATGCGATAGTTGCTTGCACGGGTATTCTCCGTGCTGTTGCCGAGAAGGCAGAGCTGCGGATCGTCTCCGTGCGCGGCGGTGACAAGGATAACGCGATCCCGCGCGACTGCACCGCACGCTTTATCGTCTCCGATGAACTGCCGCAGGATGCATTTGACAGTGCCGTAGGGCTCATCCGTCATGCGCTCATTAAGGATGATGCGAATTTTGATGCAGCGCTGATTGAAGCGGAGCTTCCGAAGACGGCGGCGTCGGTGGATGATACGCGCCGTATACTTGATTTTTTGGTGCAGATTCCGTCCGGACCGCTTGCAATGTCGCCGGATGTTCCGGGTATGGTGGAGACATCGGAAAACCTTGCTGTTATCAGATGGGGTGACGGACACGCGTCCGTGACGGTCTCCTCACGCTCGTCTGTAGAGGAGGCGCTCGACGCTGTGCTTTCACGGCTTACGTCACTGGCACGTCTTGCGGGCTGCAAAGTGAACCACCGCGACCGCTATCCAGGATGGGACTTTGATCCGTCGTCTCAGGTACTGGAGGTGTATAAGTCTGCTTACACAGACCTGTTCGGCAAAGTGCCCGAGGCAATCGGGATACATGCGGGGCTTGAGTGCGGACTTGTCAAATCGGTGATACCGGACATGGATGTCATATCGATCGGACCGGAGATCACAGATCTGCATTCTCCGTCGGAGCGCCTGTCTGTACAGTCGCTCGACCGACTTTACGATATAGTCACGGCGATGCTTGAACGCCTTGCGTAAAATTTCGCAGTGCCGTAGTATTTCGCAAAAAGCAACATGAGTTAAAAGGGAAGGAAGTAAAAAATGAAAGCAGTAGTATCGGTAATAGGACATGACACCGTCGGAATACTTGCCAAGGTGAGCACGGAGTGTGCCGCTCAGGGAGCAAATATACTCGATGTATCGCAGTCCGTTATGCAGGATATGTTCACTATGATAATGCTTATAGATATAGGCGAGCTTTCATCGGATTTCCAAGTACTGTCCGAATCGCTCGAGGCACTCGGAAATGAAATTGGAATGAAGATACACGTTATGCACGAAGACATATTCAACTCGATGCATAGGATCTGATGATAAAATACAGCTGAGGAAGGGCACAGCAGCACAATTATGATCAATACAACTGATATAATGGAAACGATCAATATGATCGATAACGAGAATCTTGATATCCGCACGATCACCATGGGGATATCGCTTCTCGATTGCGCCGACGCGGATATAGATCGCGCGTGTGAGAAAATATACGATAAGATCACGAGATGCGCCGCACGTCTGGTGCCTGTCGGAGAGGCGATCGAGCGTACATACGGAATACCTATCATAAACAAACGCATATCCGTGACGCCGATCGCAATGCTTGCCGCAGTGTCGGGAGGAGACCCCGTGAAGTATGCCCGTGCGCTTGAGCGGGCTGCCTGCGCCCTGGGAATAAATTTCATCGGAGGGTATACGGCACTTGTGCAAAAGGGCTTTGCTGCGGGTGACCGCGAGCTCATAGCGTCGATTCCCGAGGCGCTTGCAGAAACTGAGCGGGTTTGCTCTTCGGTCAATGTCGGCTCCACAAAGGCGGGCATCAACATGGATGCAGTTGCGCTCATGGGGCAAACGGTAAAGCGTTCTGCGGAACTGACGTCGGACGGCAACTGCATGGGTGCCGCGAAGATAGTGGTGTTCTGCAATGCGCCCGAGGACAATCCCTTTATGGCGGGAGCATTTCACGGCGTTGGCGAAGCTGATACGGTTATAAATGTCGGTGTCTCTGGTCCCGGTGTCGTACGTTCTGCTGTGGCTAAGTGCCCGGGGGCGGATCTCTCCGAAATTGCCGACGTAATTAAGCGAACGGCGTTTAAGATAACGCGGATGGGGCAGCTTGTCGGATCGGTAGCATCGCGCGAGCTCGGTGTACCGTTCGGTATAGTCGATCTGTCGCTGGCACCGACTCCTGCAGTCGGAGATTCGGTTGCCCATATCCTTGAAGAAATGGGGCTGGATACGTGCGGTACGCACGGCACGACGGCAGCGCTTGCCCTCCTTAACGATGCGGTCAAAAAGGGAGGAGTCATGGCTTCTTCCCACGTCGGCGGACTGTCGGGGGCATTTATACCCGTGTCGGAGGATGCGGGCATGATAGATGCTGCACGCTGTGGTGAGCTGACGCTCGAAAAGCTCGAAGCGATGACAGCAGTATGCTCCGTCGGACTTGATATGATAATCATTCCCGGCGACACGTCACCCGAGACGATTTCGGCGATCATAGCCGATGAGGCTGCGATAGGTATGGTGAATTCAAAGACTACGGCTGTAAGAGTCATTCCGGCTATCGGCAGAAGTGCCGGAGAAGAGCTTGAGTTCGGAGGACTGTTCGGTACAGGTCCGATTATGAAGGTGCACGGAAACTGCAGTTCTGAGAGGTTTATCCGCCGCGGCGGAAGAATTCCCGCACCGCTGCAGAGCCTGAAAAATTGAATTATGCCCCGGAGTATTTGTTCTGTTACTTTGAAAGATTATACTTTCGTAATTCACATTACAACTGCCCAGGGGCAAATTATTCGCAATACTATTTTGACCCCCGCATATGCGTTTGCTGCGGGGGTCAAAATTTGCGTGCCTCCTCGGCACCGAGTCGGATCTTACGTGCTCCGACACATATAAGGCGGTGCGCACCGACGTTTGCCGATGCAAGTCCGGATCCGAATATGTCACTTTTTTCGTGAAGTCTGTTTGAAAAGTTGATTCGCATACACGCTTGCCCCTGCGATCAGTATGCCCTGAAAGATACCCTCGACGATGTCACGTATAAGATCTTCCGCTCCTGACGGCTCGTCGGACATAAGCATTCTGCTGACCGATGCGACTATCGATATCATCCCCAGTATCATCGGAATATATCGGTTTTTTATTTTGCTGCGCCTCAGCGCACTGCCGATAAAATTCATAACGGGTACAAGAAAGAGTAGCTCTGTTCGAATGTAGATCTGTCTTTCCATAAATGTTTCCTTTCAGTGTTATGAGAGCGTGTCGTTCGTATTGCGGTTGCTCTCAAGAAGTTTTCGGAAAAAGCGTTCCGATTTGCTGAGTCTAGACGGCCGCAGCTCAAATCCGGCCTCGCTTGCCAGCTGTCTTGCGACAGCTTCGGCTTCACTGCGTTTTTCCTTGGCGTGTTCAATTTCGATTTCGAAATCCACAGTACCAAGATATGTGTTTCTGTCGAGCATTATAACGATACCGCCGGTAGGACACTTTGCGGTTCGGTCTGTCATAAGACTTCCGCAGTAGCTTACTCCGAATGGAGTAAACAGCGATGTGTCCCATGCGTCTCGTACGGCTTTGCTATGCTCCGTGCTTTCGCCGGAATGCTGCTCGGAGTGTACCTTTACGGTGGCGGTGTAGTGACCGTGCCGCTCACGGATCCGGCAGGTTATTCCCGCCCCGTTCATGTCAAGAGACGGAGTGTCGTAGTAATAATTCACCTGAGGCACCGTTACGGCACCCGACATATATCCGTGAAGGAGAGACAGGTATTCTTCGTGGGATATCATATATTTAAGCTCACACTCAGTCATTCCGTCGCCCCCTTATTACTTTACCCGAGCCCGAAAGCTCAATGTGATCGGTAAGCTCTATCCGTGACGGCACAGCGAATTTCGGCAGCACGCCGATGCACAGTGTGCGTACCTCGGATTCGTCATTGAAGTTACCGCATATCCGGAGTCCGATCTCCTCGGTTCCACAGGCACCTTCAAATCCAAACGCCAATACCTCGTTCACCCTTGGGTCGCTTTTCAGCGTGTCTTCGATTTCCTGAGGGTAGATATTCACGCCTGCGCGAATTATCATATCGTCGCATCTGCCGAGTATACGGATCAATCCGTCGCCGTTCATCAGTGCTCGATCGCCGGTGCGCAGCCATCCGTCGGAGATTGCTTTCGATGTCATCACGGGCTCATTATAGTATCCCATCATGACGTTTCCGCCGCGGACGACGAGCTCACCATCTTCGCCCGGTGCCGCATCTCTGCCGTCGGCGTCGAGTATGCGCACTTCGACGGAATCGAGCGGCACACCGACATATTCCGGATGGGTGTCGAACAGTGCGGGAGGAAGATGCGCAACGCGCGGAGATGCCTCGGTCAAGCCGTAAACATGGTAGATCGATGCATCCGGGAAGGCACGCCTGATCTCCGATGCAACTCCGCTTCGGAGACATTCACCGCTGATGATTATCCTTCTCAGAGATTTTACATCTCTCGCTGATGCAAACCTTGCAATCATTCTTAATGTGGTAGGTGTCCCTCCGAGCACTGTCACGAGCCGCTCGCGAACCGTTTTCAGTATCACCGGCGGTGTGAACGAGTTTGAATGGAATATGACCCCGGAGCCGGCTGCGAGTGCGGTGAGAAACTCACCGGTCAGCACACCGCTATGGTACAGCGGACGGGAAATGAGTATTCTGTCCGATGGATCGAGAGGAAGGTACTTGGCGATATCCGTGAGATTGGTTATTATGTTCTCATCGCTCAGCATAGCTCCCTTGGGGTGACCTGTCGTACCGGAAGTGCACATGATCAGTGCCGGGCTGGTATCGGGCGGCGTATAGCTGCTGTCGGTGATATGCATGACCCCGATCTCGCCGTCGCAGTCGGTTATGATTGCGGTCGGGCTTACACGGTGCAATATATGCGACACGTGAGATGTTCCGTACTTAGGCGAGAGCGGGAGAGCGGTGACCCCGGCGGCCATGCACCCGAGAACAGCTATTCCGCACAGCAACTCGGAGCGGCAGCAAACTGCACAGCAGTTCTCGCCGCTCAACTCTGCAGCAACGGAGCGTGCAAATCTGAGCAAGTCGCGAAAAGTGTACATTGACGCCCCGTCGGAGACGGTCTGTTCAGGATGTCTTTCCATCCTATCGCTTATAAATTTCCACAGTTTCATAGTCCAAGCTCCTTTTCGGACAGACCGATCATCTTGTCAATGAGACGTTTTTCGGTGTCGTTTATGTGCTCCAGCTTTCCGGCAATTGCCGGGAGCAGCTCGCATCGCTGCCGTCTGCAGTATGCGGCGTATGCCATGTGCATTTCCCGTGCGGCGTCGGTGACTTCACGATACTTGTAGCTTACATCGGAATTAACGCCGAGAGCTTCTTCAAGTTTTTCCAGTCTCTCAAGCATGACACGCTTGTGCTCCCAGATCAGACGGAACACGCGTCGATCGGTTCTTCGGTACGGGATCGATCCGTCTTCAAGACGGCGGACGTACATTACGATGTAATCTCCTGCCGCCGTTCCGAAAACGTTGCCGCGATCGGTGACCGGATATTTCTCGATGGATGAGTCCATGTACCGTTTCAGATTTTCGACCGTCTCATAAGGAGAAAACTCCGGCGTGTCGTCCTTGACCTTGACGGCGCACAGGTATCCGTTTGTGCCTTTATCGAGCGAATGCCGCCTTGCCGAGTGAAAGCTCGCCTGCGGTACCTTAAATACGCGGTACTGCCAGTTTGAGTCGTATGCGTGGATATAATACGTTCTGTCCGACATATCATAGCCGCAGATCATACCGTCGTGATAGAAGTGACGTTCCCTGTACCAGCTTTTTCCCGGTATGTAGTAGTCGTCGATGCCGCGAAAGACGGCAAATGTATCCGAATCTATGAGTGCTCGGATCACCTCGCCCGTCCTGCCGCGGATGCGGTCGAACGGCATGATTATTTGGTTTAAGTATCGATTCGATTCAAAATTTGAATCGAGCACCGTAAGCTCCGGAGTCGTAAAACCGTCCAGAAAACGTCTGGAGCAGTACATCTGCATCACTGAGTTCAGAAACCAGTTGCGCACTGTGGGATTAGAATAATGAGTGGCAGAGGATATCCCCTGATAGTGATACGTGCTGTATATGGGCTCGGACAGAGGAAGAATTCGTCTGTCAGTCATGGTTGCCACCGGTGTACCGATCTACAAGCGATATTACGTCTCCGACGCTTATCAGATCGTATGGGTCGAGATCGGACTCATCGAGGACGATGCCGAAGGTGTCCTCGATGGAAAGCATCATCGTTACCATAGAGAGGCTGTCAAGTCCCAACTCTTCCGTGAGTCGACTGTCGGTGTCGATTCTGCTCATACCGCATAGCTCGGACAGCATATTGATTACCTGTTCAGTCATAGTTTTTTCTCCCTTAGTTTTTTATTTACCGCATCCGATATTACGGCATATGTTTCATCAAGCGTCATCTCCGATGAGACTGACAGACCGCCTACAGCGCGGCATATTTCATTGTATTCGTCGCGCAGACGGTATTGGAGCGCAGTGTCGATATAGCTGTGCCGCTCTTCTGGACGTGATCTGACGCGTGATATCGCAACCTCAACAGGTACATCAATGAATACGGATATGTCGGGCTTCGTTATATCCTCCATGATCTCATATATCCATCGGTCTTCGCAGAAACCGCGTGCTCTGAGATTTGCGAGGCACGAGTAGACATATCGGTCGGATATTACGATCTGCCCGCGCTCAAGCTGCGGAGTAATTACGTGCGAGACGTGCTGCAATCTGTCTGCGGCAGCCATGAGTGAGAGGGCACGGTATTCGAATGCACTGTGATCCTCGCTGTCCATGTATGTGCGGAATATTTCGGAGCGACGGACCGCATCGGTGGGCTGACGCGTCTCAAAGACGCTGCGATCCTTCGACAGCTCGTCCGCCAGACGTCTGATGAGTGTCGTCTTTCCGCAGCCGTCGAGCCCGCAGAATGTTATCAGGAGCCCCGACGGTCCGCGTTCTTTCATTTTCAGTTTTTTCATATATGTACCTCCTCAACAGCTTGATGTTTTTTCGTCTGACGAACAGGAGCGACGTTCGATCCCGAGAGAACAGACGCTTTACGATGTCCCGTTCAAAGTATTCGTATTCGATGTGCCGTTCGGGATCGATCACACGGTCGAGTATCGCAAAGTCTTCTGCGAGGGTGTCCATGGCTGATTCGAATACCCGCCGCGGAAGTGAACGGAAAAGGAGTCCCGTCCACACGATCACACATGCTACGGCATCGGCAACACCGTATTTATCGGCGCGCACGAGTGCTTCCGCAGCTCCGGTCTCACCCATAGTTAATATTGCAAGATATACGTCGCAGAATTTGTAGAGCGACAGATCACGACCCATTCGCAGCCAACTGTATGTAGATGCTTCTTTGTACAAGTGAAGGCACAGATGGATGAAGAAATCGCTCATATCGAGTGTCACGGGAGCGTTCGGAGCGAACGGCTGATTCCCGGCGCGTGAGAGCATATCTTCTACGATTCCGCGCCGCGGAGCCTTAAAATCGAGAGAATAGTTGAGGTCAACTTCGGTATAAGCACCGTTTCCGTCGGGCCCGAACACATACGGAACGGTCTCTCCGCGGTTCATTCTTGATCCGATGATCTCTTCGCGGGTTGCAGATCTGAACACACCTCCGCGCAGGTATCCCTGCCTGAATCCGCTGTTACGGAGTGCTCTGCCGAGGGCTGTGACATCGTGCGATCCGACCAGTATGTCGATATCGTTGGCGCTTCGGTATCCGTCCGGGTATATTTCGCAAAGAACGGCACCCTTCAGAAAGGCGTGCGGTACGCCTGAATCGGCGCATATTTTTGCCACATTTGCTACGGATTTTCGATACCGTTCTGCCGAGATAAGGTTGTATTCATATGCGTGTCGGAGCGGATTTCTGAACTCTCGGTTGAGCACACCGCACATACCGTGCTGCATAAGTGTTCCGTATGCTATGGCGCCGATTCGGTTAAACATGAGCTGCCCGAGTACCTCGGGCGTTGAGGCTCGTGATGCGAGAGAGGGCAGAAAATCGTTTTCATCGTCTGCAAACGCTGCGAGCGACAGCACGAGATTCTTTTCGTCAGTTGTCATTTTTTGGGACCTCCGTGTTGTTATGCTTTTACTAATTAAACAGCATGCGTGTGCGCATATGTAAGGACGAATATGGTATTTTTTGAACTTTTCGTTACTGTCGGTAGCCGATGCGCAGCATCCACGGCTCGGCGGTGTTGTCTCCGGTCGGGATCACGCAGAGAGAACTGCTGCTTTCTTCGGGCGCACGCAAAAGGATCCCGTCAAAATACTTGTACCTGCCGCTTTCGCGATCTACGAACCGATCGTATATATCGAGTATCAGACATCCGTTACGTTCGGTTATAGGAATCTTTTCGACCCCCGTCTGACGACCGTCGTCCCATGTGGTTCCGACACCGCAGAAGTGCGCAGGGAGACTGTACGATTCCGGCAGACTGCCGCGCCTGTAAATGAGCGGGATTGCGATCTCCGCAGACGTGATCGGCCCTGCCGGGTTCAACGATATGACCGATGAAGGTCTGGCATAGAGCCATTGAGTGCCGAGCTTGTCCGTCTTTCCTATGTAAGCGATGGCACCGTAGACATTGTTTTCGCAGCTGTGTGCGCTGTCTACCGTTGTATCGAGAAAGAGACGCTGTTCATACATACTGATTTCAAATACGTATTCGCACGAACAGCTGTCGCCGCACAGACAGCCGCCGACCGCCGGGTTGATATTGCAGCACCGTGATCCGTTTGCGATGTGTACTGTATATACTCCGCTGCCTGCGGTGCCGACATCGATCTCAAACGGTGAGAGCGAGTTATCACTGCGGCGCATTCCGATGGCAGAAAGTATGAAGAGCGGACGATATTCTTCGATCATTGCCGCAAGGTATTTTGTGTTTGACCGAGCGTATGTATCGGCCTTTTCGGTATAAATCTCAAATGATATATCCGGTGCGTTACGTTTTACTGAAAACTTAGCGCCTCCCACCGTCGGAACGACGGCAGCTGTGTTTGAGACGAGACGCCCTCCGTCAAGCGTGAAGGGGGAGGTGCCTATTTCGAAACCGACGTTACCTGCAGCGGATGTGAATTCTATGCGATTTCCGCTAACGTTCACGTCGGAATTGCTGCATGCCCATTTATATATGCTGCCGCATCGTGTGATTTTTCCGTCGGCAAGCGAACCGTCGGGCGTATATATCGGTGAGCCGTAATAGCAGCTCTCTATGCCGTACGGCGTGCTGATGTCGATGCAGTATCTGCTTCGCGGAGATCCGCCCGTCGCGACTGCACATCCGCATCCGATCCGCCGCACGGCTTCTGAAATTCCGTTCATGATAATTTGTGCCCTTTCGTTTTTCAAAATTTAAGTAATATGTAGTACGTAGGTGCCGGACTTTCAGCTGATTCTGACACCCGGGAAGAGAGA
>CAKSEM010000029.1 GCA_934446485.1 uncultured Eubacteriales bacterium
CATCGCCGTGCGATGCAGCTGCGGATACCGTGCCTGACATCGCCGGATACGGCAGGAGCACTCGCTGAGATAATCGAGAGCCGCTATACGGAAGAGAACACCGAGCTTGTTGATATAAACCGTATGCGTACATGGCGCAGCCGCATCTGGTTCTCGAAGATGCACTCATGCGGAAACGACTACATCTTTATTGAGAACTTTGACGGTCGTGTCACCTGCCCGGAATCGCTCTGCGTTGCGCTGTGCACTCCGCACTACGGGATCGGCGGAGACGGAATCGTGCTCATCGAGCATTCGAGGGTCGCAGACGCAAAGATGCGCAGCTTTAACCGCGACGGCAGCGAGGGGCGTATGGCGGGTAATAACATCCGCTGCGTCGCAAAGCTGCTGTACGATAAGGGTTATATCAGAAGCGAATACATGACGATCGAAAGCGGAAGCGGCGTCCATCGCCTGCGTCTTTACCTGCGAAACGGAAAGGTCAGCTCAGTATCGGTAGACATGGGCCGTGCGGATCTCTCGGTAGCCGCGATACCTGCAAGTTACCCGTCGGATCGAATGGTCAATGCTCCGATTACCGTCGGCGGCACGGAATACCGTGCAACATGCGTATCGGTCGGAAATCCGCACTGTGTCGTGTTTACGAATGCAATCGATTCTCTGCAGCTGTCTCATATCGGACCTCTGTTTGAGCACGCAGCGTACTTCCCTGAGCGGGTAAACACCGAGTTCGTCTTCCCCGTTGACCGTACTACTCTAACAGTGCGTGTATGGGAACGCGGAAACGGCGAGACCCTCGCCTGCGGTACGGGAGCTGCTGCGGCAGTCGTTGCCGCAACCGAGCTCGGAATGTGTGACCGCGGTACCGATATAAAAGTAAAGCTCGCCGGAGGTGAGTTGACCGTAAACTACACGGACGAGCGCATCATCCTGACCGGAAGTGCCGTCATGGTGTATGACGGAGAATTTGAATACTGACCCCCTACCCCCGAATATGTAAAACACAGCACGGTGCCGTCGGAAACTGTCCGCGGCACCGTGCTTTACTTATTTACTTAAATTACCTGTCTCAGCCGCCGCATCTGCAGAGGATGAGGAGAGCTAAAATCACGAACCAGATAAAATCGTCACTGTCGAAAAGATTGCATAAGCAGCCCATAGTAATATTCCTTTTCATTTTTTATTTTGAAATTTGCAGTGTCCTGCCGAGCATCTCTCAATGCTCTGATATTATTCTATGCGCGCTTGTCATATAGGTTACAGTGCCGACGTGTTTTTATCAGCTGAGCGTTATATCATCCGCATTAAGGAATGCGTATGCCTGATCGATGCTCCCTGCGCGTATTTCGTATTCGGCTCTGCATTTTTTACAAACGACGAATATTGATTCGTCTCCGAATTCAATATCATAATCTCCCCCGTCTTTACATTTGCAGTGGAGTCTGCCTTCCTCCTGCAGCTCCTTTATAACATAACGGATAATTTCGATTATCTGCGGGTCCGACAGTTCCTCGTCTCCGCGTCTGAGCCCCGCAATAGAATCTGCGGATGATTCTGCCGCAAGCTCTTCAAGCTCACGTTCGTTCTCTGCAATTGCGGAGTCTATTGCTTCTTCGCTTCCGATGAAGCATATATCTATTCCGGAATACGTGCACATCAGTGTGAAGAGTTCACGCTCAAAGAAAGCAGCGGAAGATATGAGGTAAGTGTGAGGAGACGGACACATAAAGCAAGGCACAGTCAGGCGGATCTTCTTGTCCTTGGTATACACGATATCGAGCTCTGAGCCGTGGCACGGACACTTCAGACGGATCATGTCGGCGGTCAGCGAGAACATTCCGACGGCACCGCGAACGACCGTACCGCATTCGGGACACCTGTAGGCTATTGAGGTCTTCTTCTGATCTAAAACCATATACCGAATCTCCAATCAAGACAGTTAAATCCCATGCGGCGGGTGCTCCGCCGCATGGGAAATATAAATTATTGGAAACAACCCGCAATCAGTCCTCGTAAATCGGGTAGCGGGCACAAATCTCGGAAACCTCAGAGTCAATGCGGTCACGGTTTGCCTCAAAGTCGCGCGCGGCATCTCCTATGAAGCGTGCAATCTGCTTCATCTCCGCCACACCGAAGCCTCGGGTCGTCACGGCAGGAGTGCCGAGACGGATACCGCTGGTAACGAACGGGCTCTCGGGATCGTTCGGAATAGCGTTTTTATTTACGGTAATGTGTACATCATCAAGCATATGTTCCATGTCGCGACCCGTGATGCCGAAGGGTCTGAGATCGACGAGCACCAGATGGTTGTCCGTACCGCCGGAAACGAGGCGGAAGCCCTCCTCCTTCATTGCATCCGCAAGTGCAGACGCATTCTCTATGATGCGTCGCTGATAATCGCGGAATTCCGGTTTCAGAGCTTCGCCGAAAGCTACTGCCTTTGCGGCAATAATGTGTTCAAGCGGACCTCCCTGCGTCCCGGGGAACACCGCCTTGTCTATCTGGCGAGCAACTGCCTCGCGGCAAAGTATAAGTCCTCCGCGCGGTCCGCGCAGCGTCTTGTGCGTCGTCGTAGTCACAACATCGGCATACGGCACCGGGCTCGGATGGAGTCCGGCGGCAACGAGTCCCGCTATATGCGCCATATCTACCATAAAGTATGCGCCTACCTCATCCGCGATCTCGCGGATACGGGCAAAGTCGATGATCCTTGAATATGCGCTGGCACCTGCAATTATGAGCTTCGGCCGGCATTCGAGCGCTATGCGCCTGATCTCATCGTAATCGAGCATCTCAGTCGTGTCGTCCACGCTGTACGGCACGATTTTGAAGTATTTTCCGGATATATTTACAGGTGAGCCGTGTGAAAGGTGCCCGCCGTGAGCAAGATTCAGACCCATGACCGTGTCGCCCGGTGTGAGAAGTGCAAAGAATGCGGCAAGATTCGCGTTGGCTCCGCTGTGCGGCTGCACATTGGCATGCTCTGCACCGAACAGACGGCATGCGCGTTCAATCGCAATATTCTCCACAACATCGACACAGCTGCAGCCTCCGTAATAACGCTTTCCCGGAAGTCCCTCGGCATACTTGTTCGTAAGAGGGGTACCTGCCGCGAGAAGCACCGCTTTTGAAACGATGTTCTCGGATGCAATCAGTTCAATATTGTGTCTCTGCCTTTGTAGCTCCGCATCGCATGCATCGGCAATCTCGGGGTCGTACTCCTTCAGCTCATCAAAAAAATTCATGGACAACTTCCTTTCGTTCTGATAATAAAATCCCACATTATATTTTATCATATTCCGACGGGAATGTAAAGTGGTTTTGAGATATTTTCATATTGCACCGTAAATTCCCTCAGTCCTGAGCAGAAATTGCTTCAGATCGAGTCCGGAGGAAAAACCGCCTATCCCGGTTGACGCGACGACCCTGTGACACGGCACCATAATCAGTATCGGATTCGCCCCGACGGCGTTGCCTACGGCACGTGCAGCACCCGGTTTGCCGACCCTGCGCGCTATCTCACCGTAGGAGGCAACCTCGCCGAACGGTATTTCGCGCAGCTCACACCATACGCGGTGTTGGAAATCGGTCACTCCCGATGTGAGCTCTACAGGCGTCGAAAATTCACGGAGTCTTCCACTGAAATACGCCGAAAGCTCGTCTGCCGCATAGTGGGTGACTGCATCCGTCTCTCCGTCACACGCCGCATCGCCTCTGATAATATCAGTCACGGCAGTGCCGTTTGAAACTATCGTCAGGGCAAACTCGCCGAAGCGGAACACCTCAGTATTCATCTATAGACCTCACACTGTGCGTTCACCGCGGCACCAAACGGAACGAATTCCGATATCATCGTCGAACAGCACAAGATCTGCGTCATACCCGGGCGCGACACTGCCCTTTCGATCCGAGATCCTGATCTCACGCGCAGGATTCTCGGTCATCATCGCGACTGCTTCGGCAAGAGGGATTCCCGCACGCTTTACCATCGTGCGGATGAGTCTGTCCGCCGTCGCAACGCTCCCCGCAAAGGAGATACCGTCAGGCATATGCGCAATGCCGTTGAACACCGATACCTCCTGACCGCGCCTGAGGCTTCCGAGCATATATTGTCCGTCCGGCATCCCGGCGCCGCGCATGGCATCGGTTATGAGTACCATTCTGCCGGCACCCTTAGTTTTATATATCAGTTTCAGCAGCTCCGGCGGCAGGTGAAGTCCGTCGGCTATCACCTCGGCACACAGCTCATCGTGCAAAAGTGCTCCTTCGAGAAGTCCCGGCACACGGAAACCTCGCTCGCGGATGATCGTTGACATACTGCTGTATATATGCGTCGCCATAGTATATCCGGCATCGATCGCCGAGACGACATCCGGATACCTTGCGCTGCTGTGCCCTGCGGAGAATATGATACCGCTGCTACGGAGCGCGCGGCACATATCGAGCGCTCCGGGAAGCTCCGGTGCAACTGTCCAGATAAGTATTTCTCCCTGTGCCGAATCTGCTATACGCCGCCATGACATATCTGAGGGCACCTTGATATATTGCGGGTCCTGTGCTCCCGCCATAGCGGGATCGACGAACGGCCCCTCCAAATGCAGTCCGAGTGCCTCAGGCAGAGACGGGTCCGCCGCTGCACGGATACGGCGCGACACCTCAAACACCTCTGAGAGTTCTTTCTCATCCGCGCAGAGGGTCGTCGGTACGATCGCCGTCGTTCCGTGAGTCATGTGTGCAGCCATAGCGCCGCGGAATGCAGCCTCGGTTCCGTCCATAAAGTCGTATCCGCCGCCGCCGTGAACATGTATATCTATAAATCCCGCAGAGAGATACGCTCCTCCGCCGTCTATCCTCTTATCGGCTGATGCAGAATCACTTCCGCATAAAACTTCCGTGATCCGACCGTTCTCAAAAGTGACCGATGACGAATCCGATATTCCCTGCGGTGTTACCAGCCGCACGTTTTCTATTGCAGTTTTCATTGTTGTTCTCCCCGTCCCTACAAAGTTCAGCGCGCAATATTAAAGCGTTACTCCATCCTTGAATATGGATATTCCGCGCATCCCGTGCTGCTCGTTCCGTGTCCTGACATCTCCGGAGGCGAGTGACATCACGTAATCAAAAAGCTCTGCACCGCGTGCGGGAATATCTCCCGTACGGCAGACGATTCCGGCATCAAAGTCTATCCACGCAGGCTTACGTTCGGCAAGCGGTGTATTTGAAGAGATTTTGACCGTCGGCACAGGGCAGCCGAACGGCGTTCCGCGCCCTGTCGTAAACAGAACGAGATGTGCACCCGATACGGCAAGTGCAGTAGAAGCAACGAGATCGTTCCCCGGTGCCGAAAGGAGCGTCAGACCGCGCCGGCGCACAGGATCACCGTATCCGATCACGTCTCGCACCGCCGCGCTGCCGCACTTCTGCGTGCAGCCGAGCGACTTGTCCTCAAGCGTCGTGATACCGCCCTTCTTGTTTCCCGGAGACGGGTTCTCATAAACCGTCTGCCCGTATCTCATAAAGTATTCCTTAAAATCGTTTATGAGCGAAACCGTGCGGTCGAATACCTCGCGGCTCTCGCACCTCTCCATGAGAAGTCCTTCGGCGCCGAACATCTCCGGAACTTCCGTAAGTATTGCGGACCCGCCGCCGTACACGAGCATATCCGAGAATGCCCCGACAGTAGGATTTGCCGTAATTCCCGAGAAGCCGTCAGATCCGCCGCACTTCAGACCTACTATGAGCTCGGACGACGGCACGTCCGTGCGTTCGTCACGTGCCGCGGTATCGATCAGTTCACGAACGATCTGCAATCCTTCGCCTACCTCATCCGAGACATCCTGCGAATTCAGGAACTTTACCCTGTCAGGATCACACTCGCCGAGAACACGGCGGAACTCATCGATATTGTTGTTCTCGCATCCGAGTCCGAGTATCAACACACCGCCCGCGTTCGGGTGGTGTGCAAGCCCTGCGAGAACCTTCTGAGTGTTCAGATGATCCCCTCCGAGCTGTGAGCATCCGTACGGATGCTCAAGCGCAAACACACCGTCTACCGAACCCGAAACGTACTGCTGCGCCTCACGTGCGATCTCCTCTGCAACCGCGCCGACACATCCGACGGTCGGAATGATCCATACTTCATTTCTGATCCCGACGCGCCCGTTGCTGCGGCGGAAGCCGCGGAAAGTGGCGTGTCGCCCCTCACGCTCAGGTATCTTTACGGGTGAATACTTATATTCAAGTATCCCGTCAAGGTTCGTTGCTGTATTGTGAGTATGTACCCAGTCACCCGGCTCAATATCGCACGTCGCGTGCCCGATCGGGGACGAATACTTTATAATGTTTTCGCCGCAGCGAATATTTGAGAGTGCAAATTTGTGCCCTGCGGGAATGTCACATTTCAGAGTAACACCGAGTGCCTCGGTGCCGCGTGCAAGCTCCGTCAGCGCCACGGCTACATTATCCTTTTCGCCGATTCTTATATAATCCATCAGAATTAACCCTTCTCTTTCATTCGGTAATCAGCCGTTATATCCGGCAGAAGCACGTTCCATCGCGGCGGCTGTGCCGTCACGGCGTATGACATCCAGCCACGCAGTCGCAGCATCGGTAAAGCCGGGTATAAGGCTTAAATCTCTTCCGAAAAATTCGGCACATGATGCAAAACGTTTGATTATATCGGGCTCCTTACCGTATGCTGCAAAAAAATCAATGACTGCTGCGTCGTCGGATATACGGTACTTTTGCCGCACTCCGCCGGACTCGCGCCATCCGAAGAAGCCGTCCTCCGACATCTCTCCGCGGGAGTAAAACTCACAGAGCGACGCAAACGACATCGTTAGACATTCGGGAAGGCGGCCGTTTGAGTCTAGGCTGTCGATAAGACTCGGAAGCACGCGTGCGCGCCACTTTGACACGGAATTAAGACATATAGATATGAGCTCATGGTCGATAAACGGGTTCTCGAACCGCTCCGCAACCGACGACGCAAACGACATGACATCTTCGTGCGGCAGATGCACGGTCGGTACGATCTCACCGTATACGCATGCATCAATAAAATGCCTGACAGTGCCGTCGCCCATACAGTCCCGTACAATATCAAACCCCGCAAGGTATGCAGCCGGCACGAATGAGGTATGCGCACCGTTCAATATACGCACCTTGCGCTCGCGGTAAGGCTTCTGATCGTCAGTGAAAATAACCGGAAGTCCTGCCCGATCGAGCGGCATCACCCGACGCGAACGCTCGGTATCCGGCGACTCGATGACCCAGAGACCGAACGGTTCACATATGTCAAGCAGGCTGTCACTGTATCCGAGCTTTTTACATATCGCCTCAGCCTCACCCGGTCTCTTCGGATATCCGGTAACGATCCTATCGACAAGTGTCGAATTGAAAACACACGCCTCTGTGATCCACTCTTCAAATTCCGCACCGAGCCCCCACAGCTCTGACAGTGCCTTTACACATTCGCAAAGGCGGTGTCCGTTGTCCTCAATAAGCTCAACGGGGAAGATAACGAGCCCTCGAGACGGATCACCGGAGAATGCACGATAGCGCTCATAAAGGAATTTCGTGAGCTTTCCGGGATAGCTTCGGGGAGGGCAAGCATCGAACCTGTCCTCCGAATCGAAAACGATCCCCGCCTCGGTCGTGTTAGAGATCACACATTCGAGCGTTTCGAGTGACGCGTACTCCATAAAACGGCCGTAATCGGCATATGACGATATTACTTCCCTGACCGACGTCACAATGTGCGGCTCATCGACCGTGGCACCGTTTTCTCTGCCGCGCAGTATCACGGTATAGACTGAGTCCTGCTCCGAAAACGCCGGAAGGAGCGGCGCATCTATAGGCTGTACAAGGACAGCTGATCCGTCGTATTCCCCGCTTTCGTTCGCGCAGTCGATCATATAATCCGCGAATGCACGCAGAAAATTACCCTCGCCGAACTGGAGCACCTTGACCGGTCGGCACGACTTAGCCGCTGTATCATTTATTCTTTTCATATCAGTCTCCATTCCGCCGCCGATGCTGCAGGCGGCTTTGTAAAATCCACTGTTTTTTCGAAAGAAGGGTCGGCGGAGAAACAGTGCGGTAAAGCCGACACATTCCGGAGAACGTACGCCGCACTGCGCCCGCCGATGCCGTCACAAAAATCATCGGCGCGGCAGACGGATGCCGTAACGCCTCTCTGTGCTTTCAAAGTGCCAAAATTGCACTTCACTGATCTGCACGGGCTGTCTGCACATAAAAATCATGTTTTAATACACATTAGGGCACACCTATTCGTCATCCACACCCGGCATCACGGCATATATCCGTGATGAATTCCTCCGTCCGTACTAAAGCCGAGGCGGCGCCCGCATCGCTTAGGATGAGAGTGCCGCCGAATCTCGGTTATATCTTTTACACGTGTTCGAGCGTAAACGTCTTGCCTTCTGCGGGACGGATCTTCGATTCGTCAACCTTAGCAAACGAATCGTTATCTACGAAGAGTGCGAAGTGGTCATGTCCCTTCATGATAGTTGCGGGAATGAGGTTCGTCTTATCATTTTCGAGCGTCTTCTGCACAGCGTCTGCCTTAACTGCATAGGGAACGCAGGAGACGATCTCCTCACACTTCAGGATCTGGTACACAGTCATGGACACTGCCTGACGCGGCACATCATCTACGGTTGCAAACCAACCCTCGCCGACCTGCTGACGTCTGCACGTCTCGTTGAGCGTCACGATAATATACGCATCAGTCGTGTCGAAATCTGCCGGCGGATCGTTAAATGCGATGTGAGCGTTTTCGCCGATTCCGATAAGACCGACATCGATCGGCTCGCGGCGAAGCTCCTCTGTCAGTGACGAAATGCACTCGGGAGTGCCGTCAACGAGGTGATATGCCGCAAGATTCACCTTAGAGATAAATCTCTCGCGGAGGTACTTTCGGAAGCTTGCCGGATGCGTCTCAGGAAGATCGACGTACTCATCAAGATGGAACATCTCGACACGCGACCAGTCGATATCGCGCTTTACTAGCGCCTCAAGCGTTGTAAACTGCGACGCACCCGTTGAGAGGATGATGCGTGCGTGACCCTTCTTTGCAACAGCGGCATTTATGAGGTCTGCGATATAATCTGCGGCGTTCGCACCAAGCGCTGCCGCATCCTTTGATACTACGATTTTCATGATACTGTGTCCTTTCAAATATATAAAAAATTATAGATTTTTCTTAAAAAAGTCGAATGCCCTTGCACCTGAAAACGCATGACCGTGAGGATGAACGTCACACTCAAGCGATCCTGCCGCTCCGGCAGCATCATATATGCGCATTACCTCATCAAATCCGCGGCTCAGGTCGCGGAACGGGAAGCAGGCATCATATATACCCATCTCGATCAGGCACGGGCGCGGAGCAATAAGGCCCGCGATATCGAACGTGTCAAAGTAACGGTATATCTCCGGCACCACCTGCGAGCCGCAGAAGTTGCCGTCGCGGATGCCGAAAGCATCGAACGGATTTACGTATCCTATTATGTCGCACGCCTTGATGCGCGGCTCAAGCGCAGTCGTAAACGTCGTCATAGTGCCGCCGAGCGAAAGTCCCATCATGCCGATCCTTCCGGGATCGACCTCTTTCATGTTCTCAAGATAATCGATGCAGCACATCAGATCCCATACGTTGAGCGTCATCGGATATATGCCGAATATCGATCCTTTAACATAATTTAGATTGCACGGGTCGCGCGGGATATCGATCGGATCATAGCGATCCGCTCTGTCACCGAATCCGCGGAGATCGGGCGATATGGTAACGAAGCCCTCACGCGCCATCTGTTCGGCATAATTATAGTTTGCCTCGGCGATGTCGGCATCGCGCTCGGCTGAACCGTGCACCCCGGTTACGGAATCCTTGCAGAATCTGCCGTGTCCGTGACAGCAAAGTATCGCGGGCGCACTGCCGTCGGTTGCCGCCTGTTTCGGAATGAGCACAGTAGCGCGGCAAGACATAAATCTGTCGGTGTCGAAAACGACGCTCTGCCGTATGTATTCTCCCTGATCGACTGAAAATTCGATCTCCGCATTGAGCGGTACTCGGTCGGGAAACCTGCCCATCAGAGCATAAAGCCGCTCGCGTGCAGCCTTTGCCCATTCGACGAACGGCAGGTGTGAATTCTTATATGAAAGCTGCGGCTCGTGTTCCGAGGCCACGCGCTGCCAATACTCCTGCAGTGTAAATATTCTGTCCACGTCACGCCTCCGCAGCGCTCAAAATTTCCACTTTAATATGATACCACACATAATCTTCCGCGTCAAGATTCGGCGGCAATTTTATCGCGGTGTCGTACAATTTTCGCGCCCCTGTGCGGTGTATCGCATGACGTGTGATTATACAGCCGTATTTTGCCGCATAATATAAGTCTGATATACCGAGCTTTGGATGAGGAGGGAGCACATGAGCGAAAACAAGCTTTCAAGGTACGCCGATGCATCGGTCGTCACGGCGGCAGCCGCAGTCGGTGTGTGGTTCTTTCTTCGTTATGCGGTCGGGATAATCCTGCCGGCCTTGATAGCGCTTGCCGTTTCTGCACTTCTGCGTCCCGCAGCGCGGCATCTCGGCAGACACAGCCGAGGCGGAGTACGCCTAATCGGAGGGTTACTGGTGTTCCTCACTCTATTCGGCACCGTGTACGCACTCTGCTCCGTCGGTGGAAAGCTCATCAGCGAGCTCACCTCGTTCATCGGCAATACCGTGCGCGACCTTGAGCGTGATGACAATATGATCCGCCGTGCTATCGACTACGTCGGGAACATACGCGAGCGGATCCCGCTCATATCGCGTCTTGACAAGAGCGGTCACGGCGGGATATCCGACGGTATCTATGAAGCGATCCTCGCAGCGGCGCGCGACGGCGCCGCAAAGCTAAGCTCGTCTGTCACATCGTTTGCCGCAGGTTGCCTCTGTGCCATGCCGGATGCAATATTCGCACTTGCCGTATCGGTCATATCCATGTTTTATCTGACCATGGACTATGACGGGGTGCGCCGAAGCATCGGTGAGCTGCTTCCCGAACGGACACACAAGAGGGTATCAAACATATGGCACAGCGTATCAAAGGCAGCCTCCGGTTACATCCGCGCATACCTCATACTTATGCTTCTGACATTCG
>CAKSEM010000030.1 GCA_934446485.1 uncultured Eubacteriales bacterium
GAGCCGACGCGAATACTTTATATCGGCATTTATGTGCGCCGCACGGGAGAGCCCCGCATATATCAGCAGGAATCCTATGAAATCCGGCACTATATCGATGACATTAATATTCGGATTAAATAAAAATACAAATCCGGCACCTACAAGACCGAATCCCATATCAGGTCCCCCATTCCGTTACTTCTTCTTTTTCTTCTTTCCGCGCCGTTCACCGGCGTGCGCCTTAGCGTATTCATCCGCATCGCGCATCATGCGGTAGTTTTCCTCGAACGCTTTCTTCTGAGATGCGAAGAAACGTTCTCTTATCCGGTTAACAGTTTTGAAACGCGATTTTTTAGGCTCCGGCACCGCATCAAACACTTCCGGTTCGCTCCCCTCGATGTACAGTCTGGCATATGCCGAGTGAAGAAGGAAGATGTTCAAAACGACCGTAACGACACCCATCAGATAGAGCACGCCGTCAATATAGTACGCAAGCTCCGCATCAAGTACGGATGTCAGAAGGAGGCGCAGGATATACGCCGTATAGTACGCCGCGACTATATATAAGTTGCGGCGTGCGCGTCCTGCGAGACGCGCGTCATCGGCGCCGCGTGCCATATTGCACAGAGACGTCATAAGCGTCACGTGGATCATAAATATGACCGCTGCGCGGACTATCCCGAGTATCCATTCGGCTGTCCCGCCGATCTTCATGACTCCGACGACAGCGGCAGCCAAAGAGACCGCCGATGCCGCGCCGCAGAACAGGGCGCTGTTTCTGAATGATCTGTCTGTCTCCGACAGTCGGAGAGACGCATAAGTCATAACGGCAAATCCGACGATGTCGGCAAAGAAGTATACCCTCAAAAGTGACGTCGCAAAAGCGATAAAATAGCCGATAAGCATTATTCCGAAACCCATGCGGCGTCACCTCCCGTTCTGATTTGCAGTCGCAGCCGTCAGCGTCCGCAGCACTGCTTATATTTCTTTCCGCTGCCGCACGGGCAGGGATCGTTACGACCGACCTTTTCGGTACGGTTGACTACCGGCTTCTTCGGAGACGACTTTGAGCCGTCACCGCCGGCAAAACCCTCCGACACCGGTTTTGCAACCTCAACACGCTTCATACCGGTCCTCGGCATTGCGGAAAGTACCATGCGCACCGTATCGTTTCTGATGTTGAGCACCATTTCGTCGAAGAAGTCTGCAGCGGCGATCCTGTACTCAGATATCGGATTTCTCTGAGCATAAGCCTGAAGTCCGATCGTTTCCATCACGGAGTCCATTGCCTCAAGGTGATCCATCCACTTGCGGTCAACGTTAATGAGAAGCGCTATGCGCTCAAGCTCGCGCATCTGCTCCTCGCCGAACACCTCGCGCTCCTTGTATTCATAGAGCTTCATGGCACGTTCGTCAAGCGTCTCTCGTATCTTTTCGCGAAGCTCGGCGGAGTCGCCCTTCAGGTCGCGGAAATCATCGTCGCTGCACAGAAGTCCGTTATAGCGTGAGCGCAGCCCGTCGATATCCCAGTTTTCGATCGACTCATCATGCAGACTCGTCGATACGGCATCGTCAATCGTGCCGTGTATCATAGAAATTATCTTTTCTCTGAGATTGCCGTTCTCGAGAACCTCCGTACGCTCCGCATAGATGAGCTTTCTCTGCTGGTTCATTACATCATCGTATGAGAGGACGTTTTTGCGTCGGTTAAAGTTCTGATCCTCAAGCCGCTTCTGCGCGCTCTCAATCTGATTCGAGAGGATCTTGGCATCGATCGGCTGATCCTCCTCAAGGCCGAGTCGATCAACGATACCGAGGATCCGATCCGTACCGAAGAGTCGCATCAGATCATCCTCAAACGAAAGGAAGAAGCGTGACTCTCCGGGATCTCCCTGACGTCCGCTCCGACCGCGCAGCTGGTTATCTATACGGCGGGATTCATGCCGCTCGGTCCCTATTACGAACAGCCCTCCCGCAGCACATACACGCTCCGCCTCAGGCTTTATTTCCTCCTGGAAGTGCCGATACAGCTCACGGTAATGCTCGCGCGCATCGATCACGTCCTGATCCGCCGACTTTGAATATCCCGTTGCAAGAGCAATAAGATTCTCCTCGTACCCCTCTCGGCGCATCTGCGCCTTTGCAAGATATTCGGCGTTACCGCCGAGCAGAATATCCGTTCCGCGCCCCGCCATATTGGTCGAGATAGTCACGGCGCCGAGCCGACCTGCCTGAGCAACGATGTCAGCCTCTTTTTCGTGATATTTCGCATTGAGGACCGTGTGACGGATTCCTGCCTTCTTGAGCTTTGCGGAAAGCGCTTCCGACTTCTCGATCGATACGGTACCGACGAGGACCGGCTGTCCCTTCTCATGGCACTCGCGTATCTGACGGATTATCGCCTTATCCTTGCCGTTTGCCGTCTTGTACACGGCATCCGGATGATCCACGCGGATCATCGGTTTGTTCGTCGGAACCTCAACGACATCGAGATTGTATATTTCACGGAACTCCATCTCCTCTGAGAGAGCGGTACCGGTCATACCCGAAAGCTTTGCATACATTCTGAAATAGTTCTGGAACGTGACAGTGGCGATCGTGCGGTTCTCCTTGCGGATGATAACGCCTTCCTTTGCCTCGATAGCCTGATGGAGACCGTCGGAATAGCGTCTGCCCGGCATCAGACGTCCCGTAAACGTATCGACGATTATGACCTCGTCGTTCTTCACGACATAGTCGATATCGCGCTTCATAATGCCGTGTGCCTTGATCGCCTGGTATATGTGGTGGGAAATGTTCGCGTTCGACGGGTCGGACAGATTTTCGATCCCGAAGAATTTTTCCGCTTTTGCAATACCCGACGCGGTAAGCGTCGTGTTCTTTGCCTTCTCATCGACGATATAATCTTCTTTGATATCGTCGTGATCCTCTTTATTGTCAAGCTCCTTTATGACATAGCACGAGAGCGTGCGCGCAAAGCGCTCAGCCATCTCATAGAGCGGATCTACGTCGCTTCCCTGTCCGGATATGATGAGCGGCGTGCGCGCCTCATCTATGAGGATCGAGTCGACCTCATCGACTATGGCAAAGTTGTGACCGCGCTGCACGCGGTTCTCCTTGTACGTAACCATATTGTCGCGCAGATAGTCGAAGCCGAACTCGTTGTTCGTGCCGTATGTTATATCACAGTTATATGCGTGCTGCTTCTCCTCACGTGTCTCGTCATGAACGACAAGCCCCGTCGTAAGTCCGAGGAACTCATGCACGCGTCCCATTTCCTCACAGCCGAGCCTTGCAAGGTAGTCGTTCACCGTGACTATGTGAACTCCCTTCCCCGTCAGAGCATTGAGGTACGACGGCAGGACAGCAACGAGCGTCTTGCCCTCACCCGTTTTCATCTCGGTGATACGTCCCTGATGCAGCAGTATTCCGCAGAGCACCTGAACATCGAACGGGCGCTTTCCGAGAACCCTGTCCGCCGCCTCACGCGCTACGGCATATGCGTCGCACAGGATGTCGTCAAGTGTCTCGCCGGCAGAAAGGCGCTCGCGGAGACGATCGGTCATTGATGAAAGCTCTCCGTCCTCCATAGCCTTATACTTCGGCGCAAGCTCGTTTATCTTTTTAAGCTGCGGCATAATCTTTTTGATCTGCCTATCGCTGTAGGTACCGATGATCTTAGTTATAATGCTCATATCAAACCAACCGACGGGGGTTTTAATCTCTCCCGCCGCCTTTCAAGAATACATTAGCTCTGCCGTGTTTCGACAGGCGGCATATATTTGAGTAATTAAATAATATTATACAACAGTGCAGCCGAAAAATAAATATATATTTGTAAATTCAATGAAATAGCATGCCGCACACCGTTTTCGGCGGATAACTTATTGATTCGCCCACCGCTGTGCGGTATAATTATCGCGTGCCGTTCGCACGATGTGACGGCAGCAAGGAGCATAATGACATGAAAAACATAAATATCGTACTGCATGAGCCAGAAATCCCGCAAAACACGGGAAACATAGCCAGAACCTGTGCCGCCACCGGTTCGGCTCTCCACATCATACGTCCGATGGGATTTGCGATCGACGACCGGAAACTGAAGCGTGCCGGACTGGATTACTGGCACAGCCTCGACATCACATATTACGACGATATGGACGACTTCTTCAGAAAGAATCCCTCAGCCGACTTCTACTGTTTTTCGACGAAAGCACCGCGTGCATATACGGAGATAGCGTACCCGTACCCCGTATTCCTCTTCTTCGGAAAGGAAACGCGCGGACTGCCCGAGGATTTTCTGCGTCAGAATTACGAACGGTGCGTCAGGATTCCGATTCTTGAAAACCTTCGAAGCCTGAACCTTTCAAATTCGGCCGCGATAGGCGTGTACGAAGTTCTGAGACAGCACAGCTTCTCCGGCCTTGAAATGGGGAGCAGCGTTCTCGATAATTCAACCGACTCAGAATAGAGGAGCCAACAGCTCCAGAACCGAGCGCATGATGCGCCGCGGCAGTCCGACGCGGCAATCATCCTGTGTTACCGGATGCGACACGTCAAACATCTCCGAAAAATCGCGGTGCACATCGTCAATGATCCGTCCGCCGCAGAACCACACTCCGCATTCAAAATGGAGGTACAGACTGCGAAAATCGAGATTCACCGTGCCGACGGTAGCATATTTGCCGTCGCACAGAAACGTCTTCTGATGAATAAACCCCGGAGAATATTCATACAGCTTCACCCCCGATGACATAAGACGCTTATAATTCGACTTAGTCACCTCATTAACAAAGAACTTGTCCGGCACCGCAGGCAGGATCACGCGCGCGTCGATGCCGCTCTGCGCCGCCGTACAGAGTGCCTCCTCCATGCTGTAGTCTATAACGAGATACGGCGTCGTGATCCACACGTATTCACATGCGGAATATATCATGTTGAGATATATAGTCTCCCCGACCGGCTTATCATCGAGCGGATTGTCGGTATACGGCTGAACCACACAATCGGATTCCGGTGATATACCGGGCTGCGGCAGATACGCCGATAGGTCGCACGGTGCAGGCGCGCCCTGATCCCCGAGGTTGTCCCACATGGAGAGGAACATAACGGTCAATCCCCACGCACCGCGCCCCGTAAGCCTTACGGCGTTATCTTTCCAGTAGCCGTACGGATGAGTACGGTTTATGTATTCGTCGGCAATATTCACACCTCCGGTATATGCAGCATCTCCGTCCACCGCACATATTTTGCGGTGGTTTCTGTTGTTCAGGCGAGCCGACAGAACCGGGATGAAGCGATTGAATACGCGGCATCGTATGCCTTCACTTTCAAGAAAACGGTTGAACCCCGTATCAAGATGCGTGATGCAGCCCATGTCGTCGTATATTATGCGCACGTCCACTCCGTCACGCGCTTTTTCAACGAGGATCGAATGTATCTCGTCCCACATCTCTCCGCGGTCAATTATGAAATACTCAAGAAATATGTACCGTTTCGCCGAGCGCAAGGTCTCAAGAAAATCAGGAAAGAATTCTTCACCCGTGCGAAAATAGCGAACATCCGTACCGCCGAACGGCGGGCAGAGCGATGCTGCGGTTATATAGTCCGACTGCCGGCGAGCTACGGGATCGACAAAAAGCGTCTCAGGATCATCCGACAGCCTGCGACACTCCGATTCGACCGTATGGCTCATACCAGCCATGCTGCGGCGGCGCCGACGGGACAGCTTATTCCCTTTGAATATCACATACAGTGCGACGCCGAACGGCGGAAATATCATGACAACGATGATCCACGCAATTTTGTAACCGGGATTCCCGCCGCGTGTAATAATGCGGCATACGGCAATCCACCCCGCTACGGTCGCCGCGGTATAAAATACGGCGGTGTAACCGGAGAAAAGCTTTACGGTAATCGCTATCAATGCAAATTGGAGCAGAATGAGCAGAGCCACGATCACGACACGGCTCATTAAAAATTTAATAATGCGTTTCAAAGGCAACTCCTTACAAACGGTTCGTATGCAATAATGATACTATATTTCCGCAGTAAAATCAATATCCGGCGATGTATGAATAAACATTCACGCTCAGCCCGAAATATTCATGGTGATTCCGGCAAAGTTGTTGACGCGGCAGCGCTTTTGTGCTATAATTTATATATATATATTTATTCATAGTATGGCGCGGCGCCGGCGGATGCCGCGGCGGAAAGGCAGGATATCAGATGGGAAAGACTCTGTCACAGAAAATACTTGACTCGCATATAGTCGAGGGTTGCCCCGAGAAAGGGAGCGAGGTCGGCATACGCATCGATCAGACGCTTACTCAGGATGCAACCGGAACCATGGCGTATCTCGAATTTGAGGCGATGGGAGTTCCGCGTGTGCGAACCGAGCGCTCAGTCGCATATATAGACCACAACACACTTCAGTCCGGGTTTGAAAACGCAGACGATCACCGTTTCATAGGCTCGATAGCAAAAGGACACGGCATATATTTCAGCCGCCCCGGCAACGGCATCTGCCACCAGGTTCATCTCGAGAGATTCGGTATTCCCGGAAAGACTCTCATAGGCTCAGACAGCCACACTCCGACCTGCGGCGGCATCGGTATGCTTGCGATCGGCGCGGGAGGACTCGACGTCGCGGTTGCGATGGGCGGGGGCGCTTACTACATAACCTATCCCGAAATCATAGGCATCCGCCTGACCGGAAAACTGTCTCCGTGGGTCGCAGCCAAGGACGTAATCCTCGAAGTGCTGCGGATCCTGTCGGTAAAGGGCGGCGTCGGACGGATCATCGAATACTTCGGGGACGGCGTATCCACCCTTTCAGTCCCCGAACGTGCAACCATCACCAACATGGGTGCCGAGCTCGGTGCCACAACATCTATCTTCCCGTCAGACGAGACGACGCGCGATTTCATGCGCGCTCAACGCCGCGAGGCGGACTGGACACCGCTCTCGGCGGATCCCGACGCGGTATACGACCGTGTGATAGACATAGATCTCTCATCTCTCGTGCCGATGGCAGCCTGCCCGCACTCACCCGACAATGTTAAGACGCTCTCAGAGATCGGCAAAATCAAGATCGATCAGGTCTGTATCGGCTCATGTACCAACAGTTCCCTTCTCGATATGCTGAAGGTCGCATATATTCTCGACGGCAAGACCGTACATCCCGATGTATCGCTTGCTATCGCGCCGGGATCAAAGCAGGTGCTTGAAATGATCTCAAAGAACGGTGCGCTCGCAAAGATGATAGACTGCGGCGCTCGCATACTTGAATCTGCGTGCGGTCCCTGCATCGGAATGGGGCAATCACCGAACTCCGGCGGAATCTCCCTGCGCACGTTCAACCGTAACTTTGAAGGACGCAGCGGAACGAAGGACGCGCAGATATACCTTGTCTCTCCTGAGGTTGCGGCATATTCGGCACTCTGCGGCTACCTTGCGGATCCGCGTGAGATGGGAGATATGCCGAGCTTCACACTTCCCGAATTCTTTGATATCAACGACAACATGGTAACGCCCCCGGCCGATGAAAAGTCCGCAAGTGACGTGCGTGTGCTGCGCGGGCCGAACATAAAGCCGTACCCGAAGACCGAGCCGATGGCGGAAAGTCTCGACTGCCGCTGCTCGCTCAAAGTGGGAGATAACATCACGACCGACCACATAATGCCTGCAGGCGCGAAGATTCTGCCGCTCCGCTCAAATATTCCGGAAATATCAAAGCACTGCTTCATAGCGTGCGACCCGGAATTCCCGAAGAGGGCTGCATCTCTCGGACAAAGCATAATAATCGGCGGTGCAAACTACGGCCAGGGCTCCTCTCGCGAGCACGCCGCACTCGCCCCTCTCTACCTCGGTGTCCGCGCCGTCATTACGAAGTCGTTTGCAAGAATTCACAAGGCTAACCTTGTGAATGCAGGAATTCTCCCCCTGACGTTCACCTCCGAAGCCGATTTCGACCGTGTTTCCGAGGGAGATGAACTAAAAATCGAGAACCTCCGTGATGCAGTGCAGCGCGGAGATACGTCACTGCGCGTGACCGATGTTACGGCTGACTTTGATTTTGAGGTCGAGCTCGACGTATCGGAGAGGCAGCGCCGAATACTTGCGCTCGGCGGACTTCTCGACTATACCAAAGCTAACATATAACGCAAAACGTTACGGAGGAACTGTGATATGGCAAAGATAAAGATGATAACGCCGCTCGTAGAGATGGACGGCGACGAGATGACGAGAGTCATCTGGAAGATGATCAAGGACATACTCATACTGCCGCACGTCGATCTAAAGACCGAATACTACGACCTCGGCCTTGAAAATCGCAACCGTACCGCGGACCGCGTCACGGTAGAATCGGCGGAAGCAACCAAGAAATACGGCGTTGCGGTAAAATGTGCAACGATCACACCGAATGCGGCACGCGTTGAGGAATATCACCTCTCGGAGATGTGGAAGAGCCCGAACGGAACGATCCGTGCCATCCTCGACGGTACCGTATTCCGCAGCCCGATCATCGTTAAGGGCATCACGCCGTACATACCGACGTGGACAAAGCCGATCACGATAGCACGCCATGCATACGGAGATATCTACAAAAACACCGAGATGCAGGTTCCGGCAGGCTCAACCTGTGAACTCGTCTGCACCGATGCCGACGGCAAAGTTTCACGAGAGCTCATTCACCGTTTCGGCGAATCCGGAGGCATCATACAAGGAATCCACAACGTAGATTCATCGATCGAGAGCTTTGCAAGGAGTTGTTTCAACTTTGCTCTCGACACAAAGCAGGACATTTGGTTCTCGTCGAAGGACACGATATCGAAGAAATATGACCACCATTTCAAGGATATCTTTCAGGAAATTTTCGACTCCGAATATAAGGATCGCTTTGATGCGGCGGGAATCGAATACTTCTACACACTGATCGACGACGCCGTGGCACGCGTGATCCGCTCGGAGGGCGGATATATATGGGCGTGCAAAAACTATGACGGCGACGTCATGAGCGATATGGTCGCAACGGCGTACGGCAGTCTTGCCATGATGACCTCCGTACTCGTATCCCCGGACGGGACATATGAATATGAGGCAGCACATGGAACCGTTCAGCGCCACTACTACAAGCATCTGAAGGGTGAGGAGACCTCAACGAACAGCGTTGCTACTATATTTGCATGGTCGGGCGCACTCCGCCGCCGCGGAGAGATGGACGAACTTCCCGAGCTCGTTGCATTCGCAGACCGACTTGAAAGCGCAACTATCCGCACCATAGAGGACGGTGTTATGACCGGAGACCTATATCTCCTCTCAAAGCTTCCGAATAAGAGAAAGGTAAACACAGAAACCTTCCTTCGCGAGATAGCGGAGAGGATCTGACACTGACAGCCTGTGCCGCCATGCCTGCGGCACAGGCTGTTCGACAATGTGCACTGTCAATTCCCGTGCGGGATTGCAAAGCGGTCTCTGCCGCAGAGGATCCCTCAAGCTGTCGCACCCATCGGATCTGCGAAGAACGAACGGAAAGGTAAGATTATGTCAAGGAATGATTGGCGTTTCTCGAACGGGGAATACGTTTGCGGTATCAGAAGTGCCGCAGTTATTATTCGCGGCACAAAACTTCTCGTGCAGAGAGAAGCTTGCGGAAACGAATATGCCCCCGCCCGGCGGGCACATAAAGATAGGCGAAAGCGCCGAAAGCGGACTGATCCGCGAATTTGCCGAAGAAACCGGGGCACGGATCGTCTGCCGTAAACTTCTTTGGACAGAGGAGAGCCGTTTCTCATGCTGCGGCAAAATGTACCACTATATCACGTTTTATTATCTTGCCGATCCTGTCGGCGGCAGTGATATTCCGGACACGGGTTCACCGTTTCCGCAGATGGACAATTCCGATGTTTTACTTGAATGGATACCTGTCAGCCGACTCGGGAACATCACGATACATCCGAGCTTTTTGAAAGATGAGATCGGCTGTACAGACGGAACACTCCGGCATTTTGTGTCGATCGAATGATGAATATACAAAAGTCTCCACTACCGTAAGAGCGCTCGTTGCTCCGCCTTAAAGGTGAGACTTTGCTGTACGTTTACAGTCATAACCTCCGGCTAAGCCGGAGGTTTGATCAAGCCCCGGAGGTTTTTTTACCGGCTTGCATCTAAATATGCACTGAATGATTTTTCGCTTGCATCAAATGCTCCGCCGCACGCATGCGGGCATCTCCCGTTTAATCGCGTGCATATGAATTTTCCGAATCGCTATTCCCGACTCGCTTCGCTCAATTCTTGAAGCTAAAGCTCTTTACGGGATACCCCCACCGACATAGCCGGTGGTTTCCCTAGCCAAAAAGCCCTGCGGCTTCTCCGAGATAGCCGCAGGGCTTTTGTAAAATCGATATCATAGCTCGCAATTGCCGACCGTTCTCGGGAACGGCAGCACATCGCGGATATTTGATACACCTGTCAGGTACATGACGCAGCGCTCGAAGCCGAGTCCGAATCCAGCGTGACGTGCGCTTCCGTAACGTCTGAGATCGAGATAGAATCCGTACGACTCCTCATCGAGTCCAAGCTCTGCCATACGTGCGCGGAGCAGCTCGAGATCGTCCTCACGCTGTGATCCGCCTATGATCTCGCCGATCCCCGGCACAAGGCAGTCCATCGCCGCGACGGTGCGCCCATCCTCGTTCAGCTTCATATAGAATGCCTTGATCTCCTTCGGATAATCTGTCACGAATACGGGGCGGCGGAATATTTCCTCGGTCAGATAGCGTTCATGCTCCGTCTGGAGATCACAGCCCCATGATACCTTATAGTCAAATCTATCGTTATGTTCCTCAAGGAGACGGATCGCCTCCGTGTACGTCACTCTGCCGAAATCGGATGAAGCGACATGTTCA
>CAKSEM010000031.1 GCA_934446485.1 uncultured Eubacteriales bacterium
CCGTCGCGTCGTTCCCCGTGACCTGCGCGGCGACCATCAGCACCGACCCGATCCACACGGTATATACCGTGCCGAGCGCCCCCGATAAGGACGTACTGTACGGCCTCTACATGGGCGGCGATGTTGCAAAGACCGTGATCAAAACCGAACGGCCCGAGCTTCCGTCGATACTCATCTACGGCGACAGCTTCACGAACCCCGTTGAGTGTATCACGTATACCGGTTTTGACACGATGTACTCATATGATTTCCGCCACTATGACGATATGACCCTGTCCGAGATCATCAAAGAATATAAGCCCGATGTGGTCGTGTGCATCCGTGACTACGAGTCCATGCTGAATTATAAGAGCAACGGCAGGTAATGCCGTCCGATCAAGCCTGTATAAAAAAACATGACCTCCGATTTGATCGGAGGTCATGTTTTTCACCTTATTCGAATCATTTGTCCAATATATTCGTTAGGGGTAATTGTCATTTTGACAGGAGCCCATTATTTCGGAAGGCTGCTGCCTGCAGTTCGCTTTGCTCGATGCTTGAAGCTAAAGCTTTTTGCGTGGTACCTCCGTCAGCAAAGCCGTTCCTTTCCGCATCCGAATAAAAAAGACCGCAGTTCAATGAACTGCGGTTCTTTCATTTGATTATTTCGGCTCTCTGTTCAAAACTCAGCCGAGCTTTGCGCTGTTGACCTTAATGCCGGGACCCATCGTAGCGGCGATAACGCAGCTCTTGATGTACTGTCCCTTTGCAGCAGCCGGCTTAGCCTTAATGATAGCGCCCATGATCGTCTCAAAGTTCTCGCGGAGACGATCCGCACCGAAAGAAGACTTGCCGATCGGGCAGTGGATGATGTTGGTCTTGTCGAGACGGTACTCGATCTTACCTGCCTTAGCCTCATTTACAGCCTTGGCAACATCCATCGTAACCGTACCTGCCTTCGGGTTCGGCATGAGTCCCTTAGGACCGAGCACACGACCGAGACGACCGATCGAGCCCATCATGTCGGGAGTTGCGATAACAACATCAAAGTCGAACCAGTTCTCCTTCGTGATCTTCTCGACGAGGTCGGTATCGCCTACATACTCAGCACCTGCCTCGCGCGCCTCATTTGCGTGATCGCCCTTTGCAAATACGAGGACGCGGACAGACTTACCGGTACCGTGCGGGAGCACGATTGCTCCGCGGACCTGCTGGTCTGCGTGACGCGAGTCAACACCGAGGCGGACATGGAGCTCAACGGTCTCGTCAAACTTAGCCTTCGAGGTCTGGCAGACGAGGCCGAAAGCCTCCTCCGGATCGTACATCTTATTCTTCTCGATCAGCTTTACGCTGTCAACATACTTTTTGCTCTTGTTCATCTGACCACTCCTCCTTAGTCCTCAACGGTGATGCCCATGGAGCGGGCAGTACCGGCGATCATGCTCATGGCAGCCTCGATCGAGCCTGCGTTAAGATCCTTCATCTTCGTCTCTGCGATCTGACGGACCTGCTCGCTCTTTATGGAGGCTACCTTCGTCTTGTTCGGTGTCGGAGAAGCGCTCTCAATACCGCACGCCTTCTTTATGAGGACCGGTGCCGGCGGAGTCTTCGTGATGAATGAGAACGAGCGGTCAGCGTAAACCGTGATGACTACGGGGATGATGAGCCCGATATCATTCTTCGTTCTCTCGTTGAATTCCTTTGTAAAGTTCGGGATAGCAACGCCGTACTGACCGAGCGCCGGACCTACCGGCGGCTGGGGAGTTGCTTTGCCCGCGGGGAGCTGAAGCTTAATATAGCCTATGATCTTCTTTGCCATAGCAAAAATACCTCCGTATGTGGTTTAGACGGGAGACTCAAAAATTTTCTCCCTCCCACGTTTCTGTGTGATTTACGGCTCACACGTGCCCCGATGCGCACATCGCGGTGCGATACCGCCGCAGAACGGCAGACACGCTCGCCTTACAGTGCGCGGATCACTTTCCGGATCTGCGGACGTACTTCGTCTCGAGCTTGACGGGCATATCGCGGCCCACGGTCGAAATAATAACCGTGACCTCGCCGCCGTCGGGAGATATCTCGTCGAGACGTCCCGTGTATCCGGCAAAAATTCCGTCGATGATATCGACCTCGTCGCCGGGCGCTATCTTCAGCGTCTCCGACGTCTGTGCCTCTTCCTTGATTATAGCTTCAACCTCCTCGTCCGAAAGGGGTGTCGGCTTGGATCCGGGTCCGACGAAGCCCGTGACGCCGCGTATGTTGCGCACAACGTGCCACGTTTCGTCGCTCATGACCATTTTTATTAGAACGTACGACGGAAATATCTTGTTTTCGACTTCCTTTTCCGTTCCTCCGTCAGACTCAACGATCGTCTCCGTAGGTATGCGTATCTCGGTTATGAGCTCACCCATACCGCGATTCTCAACGATCTTCTCAAGGTTCATCTTGACCTTGTTTTCGTATCCGGAGTAGGTGTGCGCCACGTACCAGCGCAGACCCTCGTTCATTTCATTGATATCGCTCATATCGGACTCCGCCTCAGAAGAGTCTGCTCAGACCGACGACGGCGCCGGACAGAAGATAGTCCGTAATACCGAGGACTACGCTCAGCACGACGACGCAGACGATCACGATTATCGTATTCTTCCGCACCGATGAAGCGCTTGCCCACGAAACCTTCTTTGCCTCTGACCGAAGCGATCTGAACCATCCGGCAATTCTCGAGAACACCGACGCCTTTGAAGCCTTCGACTTCTTTTCGGTATCGGGTCTGGTTTCTTTTTCAGCCATTTCTGTTCTCCTTTTCGAAATTACTTCGTTTCCTTATGCAAGGTGTGCTTGCGGCAGAAACGGCAGTATTTGTTGAGTTCAAGTCTGTCCGGGTCGTTCTTCTTGTTCTTCATCGTGTCGTAGTTGCGCTGTTTGCACTCACTGCAGGCAAGAGTGATCTTTACTCTCATAATTTTCGGCACCTCCTGATAGATTTGGGACGCATCCCATGAATTTGCCGGTTTTGCACCGGCACTCTGTGTACCTCCCTCGCCGGACGAGCCGCAGCAGCGTGCGGCAAGAGGGTGCAAAAAAAGAACCCTCCCGCGAGGTGAGTCAATTATACCACGTCCGCCGCCGCCTGTCAAGCACCAAACACTAATATATATCAAAATAATGTAAATTTCCCGTCGCCGATACCGGAAAATCGAAAAAAGCTATTTACAACACGCCGCGTCTGTGCTATAATATGCAGGACAATGCCGCTGACACGGTTCCCGGATACAAGCGTCGGGCGCCCGTGCAGCATCCGCTGCCGCCGCCACGGACGGTTCACCCCCGCCGGCTGCTGTGTCTCTATGGCTTTGAATTTCAAAATGAGGTGACACACATGATTACCAAGGAAGAAAAGCAGAAGATCATCGAAGAGTACAAGACTCACGATAACGACACCGGCTCGCCGGAGGTTCAGATCGCGATCCTCACACATCGCATCAGCACCCTCACCGAGCATCTGAAGGTCAACAAGAAGGACCACCACAGCCGCCGCGGTCTCCACAAGATGGTCGGTCAGCGCCGCAACCTTCTCGGATACCTCCAGAAGAACGACATTGAGCGTTACCGTTCTATCGTCGAGAGACTCGGACTCAGAAGATAACTCACAAGTTCCTCCGGGGCGCGCACCCTCCTATAACGGCGGGGCGCGCCCCGGAGGTGCCGCATCTCCCGCCGTCGGGAGTCAGCAGTTAAACAAGGGCACGGGCGACCGGAATCGCAGTCGCGCCGCTGTTTAAGTGCTGAACCGCGACGTGGGAGACATCTTCAAAGATCATCGAAACCTAAAGAGAGAGGATAAGTGAAAGATGTTTGATAACTACAGAAAGTTCAGCTACGAGCTTGCCGGACGGACACTGACCGTCGAGACCGGCAAGATGGCGGGGCTCGCAAACGGCTCCGCACTGGTTCGCTACGGCGACACCGCGATCCTCGCGTGTGCCACGGCATCCGCACGTCCGCGCGACGGGATCGATTTCCTGCCGCTGTCCATCGATTTTGAGGAGCGTCTCTACTCGGTAGGACGCATCCCCGGCAGCTTCATGAGACGCGAGGGACGACCGAGCGAGAAGGCTATTCTCACCTCACGCGTCATTGACCGCCCCATCCGTCCGCTCTTCCCGAAGGATCTGCGCAACGATATCGCGATATCGCTGCTCGTCCTCTCGGTCGATTACGACTGCTCGCCCGAGATCGTCGGTATGATCGGCGCGTCCATCGCGCTCTCAATCTCCGATATTCCGTGGAACGGCCCGATCGGCGGCGTGTTCGTCGGCTTGACCGAGGAGGAAGGTATAGTAATAAACCCGACCTCCGAGCAGAGACACCGCAGCAGCCTTGAGCTTACCGTTGCCGCATCCGAAAAGAAGGTCGTCATGATCGAGGCGGGCGCAAAGGAAGTCTCCGACGACGTTATGTTTGACGCTATCATGAAGGCTCACGAGGAGATCCGCGGTCTCGTCGGATTCATCAACTCCATCGTTGCCGAGATCGGCAAGCCGAAGTTCGAGTATGCGTCATGCGAGCTTGACCACGATATGTTCGACCGCGTGTTCGCATTCTGTGAACACGACGTTATGGCAGCGCTCGACACAGACGACAAGAACGTGCGCGACGCACGTATGGAGCCGATCCGCGACGCTATCATGGCAGAGTTCTCCGAGGAGTACCCCGACCTTGAGACCGTTTATCCCGAGCTCATCTACAAAATTCAGAAGAAGATCGTCCGCCGTTGGCTCCTCGACGACAAAAAGCGCGTTGACGGTCGTCGCATGGACGAGATCAGACCGCTTGCAGCCGAGGTAGGACTTTTCAAGAGAACACACGGCTCAGGACTCTTCACAAGAGGTCAGACTCAGGTCATGACCATCGCAACGCTCGGTCCCATGTCCGATGCTCAGATGCTCGACGGCATCTCCGAGGACACCGAGAAGCGCTATATGCACCACTACAATATGCCCGGCTACTCCGTCGGCGAAGCAAAGTCCTCGAGAAGCCCCGGACGCCGCGAGATCGGTCACGGCGCTCTTGCCGAGCGATCGCTCATTCCGGTGCTCCCCTCCGTTGAGGAGTTCCCGTATGCGATCCGTCTCGTATCCGAGGTCATAAGCTCTAACGGATCCACCTCACAGGGCTCCGTATGCGGCTCCACGCTCGCGCTTATGGATGCAGGCGTGCCGATCAAGGCGCCCGTCGCCGGAATCTCCTGCGGACTCATCACCGAGGGGGATCGGTTCATGACCATGATCGATATTCAGGGACTTGAAGATTTCTACGGAGACATGGACTTCAAGGTTGCAGGAACTCACAAGGGTATCACCTCGATCCAGATGGATCTGAAAATAGACGGACTAACGCCGGAGATCATCCGCGAAGCTCTTGCCGTAACACACCGCGGCCGCGACTACATCATCGACGAAGTGCTCCTGAAGGCTATCCCCGCTCCGCGCGAAGAGGTATCCGAGTACGCACCGAAGATGCTTACCATGAAGATAGACGTTGACAAGATCAGCGAGGTCATCGGCAAGCAGGGCAAGGTGATCCAGGGCATCGTCGCCGATACAGGCGCAAAGATCGACATCGAGGACGACGGCACGATCTACATTGCATCTCCCGACAAGGCTGCGATCGACGCTGCAAAGGCTGCAATCGACGCTATCGTGTTTGAACCGGAGGTCGGCGAGATCTACACAGGCCGCGTAACACGAATCATCCCGATCGGAGCATTCGTCGAGTTTGCGCCGAAGAAGGAAGGTCTCGTCCACATCTCGAAGCTCGACCGCAAGAGAACCGAAAAGGTCGAGGATGTCTGCCAGGTCGGAGACGAGATGAAAGTCAAGTACCTCGGCACCGATGAAAAGGGTCGCATGAATCTTTCGAGAAAAGACGCACTCTGATATTTATCCTCACAAATGCTATGAAAGAGAGATGCTCCCGTGAGTATCTCTCTTTTCTTCTCCCGAATACCCGGGAAATATATCGGAAAGGCTATACATATGAACGATAACAGAAACCCGAAGCAGGATCCGCGTCGCCGCAGCATACCGCCGCACCCCATGACCGAGCGCGAAGCGATCCGTCGCTCGACCACGCGCCCGAGACGCAGGAAGCCGACAGCCACCGGTATTCTTGCGGTAATCGTCATACTTGCCCTCGTCGCAGTCCTCGCCGTGTGCGGCTACAACATTGCAACCGGGCGGCACCTGCCGGATGAACACCGCTCGGAACTCGCGGACAGCCTGATGGCGACGGGCAGCTCGGAGACTCAGCTGAGCACTCCGAATGTCAACCCGTTCACCGAAGAGCGCGTCTCAGATGACGAAATGCACAAGGGCTCTCTGATCCTCGTGAATTTTGCACACGAATATGTATTCCCCAAGGACGAAAGCTCCCTCGTTTCGATATACGAAAACAAAAACGATTATTATAAGGTAGCGTATACGGACTACAAGCTCGACGAAACGACTCTCCGATGCTTTAATCGGCTGGTCTCCGAGCTCGGGCGCACCACGGGCGACCGCACGCTTCTCGTGAACAGCTCATACCGCTCATACGAAGATCAGGTGGACGTATACCAAAGCTTTACCGAATCGAACGGTGCCGATTATGCACAGCGCTACGTGGCTCAGCCCGGGCAGAGCGAGCACCATACGGGACTTGCGCTCGATCTCACGACGATGCGTGACGACGGCACCTACGTAGTCATGGAAAACTACGAATATCTGCCGCAGTTCAACGCGCTCGCCGTGCAGCGCGGCTTTACACAGCGGTATCCCGAAAACAAATACGACTACACACACATCAATACCGAGCCGTGGCACTACCGCTATGTAGGCGTGCCACACGCCTACATAATGTGGCGACTCGGACTCTGCCTTGAGGAGTATACCGACTACCTACGAACATATACGGCTGACGGGCGTATTCTGACCGTTGCCGACGGAACGGGCGAGCTCGGCGAGTGCAGCAGCGCAACGCTGCCCGAGACCGGGTACGCCGTGTACTTCTGCCCCGCCTCCGGCAAGGGCGAGACTGTGCTTCCGATACCGACATCGGCATCGTCACACGAGGTGTCCGGCAACAACGTTGACGGATTTATCGTGACCGCCGTATTCGGCGAGCCGACACTGCCCGAAGCAACGTCTGCCGCAACCGCCCACAGTGCACGTCAGTCACAGAATACCGGTGCGTGATCGCCCAACTATCATTTTAATTCAATGAATCTTCCTCCACTCTTCAAATAGCTGTCACATACCGTGCCTATAATAGTATCGTACAAAGATAACGGCAGACTTGCCGGGAAAGGTGCGATAGTTATGGAAAACAAAGATTTCAACGATCTGAACAGAGAAATAAATGAGAGTTCGGCATCGCCGAAGGAGCCGGAAAACGTCGGAGCTGCACCGACACTCGAAACGAATGTCGAAAAGCCCGCTGCGGCTGTCACCGAAACCGTCGATACATCCGCGGAAAGTGCAAGGTTGACGGTCACCGACGCCAACACCGGTGTGAGCGAGAACACGGCATCCGCAGGCAACACCGTAACGCCGCAGAACGCTGCAAGCGCGTCGGCGAAAGACACCGACGCATCCGAAAAGACAGAACCGAATGCCGCAGCAGGCAGTACCGCAGAAGTCGGCGGAACGGGTGTATCGTCGGAGACTCCGCCGTACTACAACCATCTTGCGGGCAGCCCTACGGCAACTCCCGCTCCGCGTCCGACATATCCCGAATACAACACCTCTCACGTAAGCGGATCGGGCAACATATCTTATACCCCGACCGGTGACGCACCTGCGCACCGCGCAGGCAAGGGCGGACGCATGAGCCGTGCGGGGATCGCGATCCTCGTTATCGCAGGTCTCCTCCTATCGACCGGCTTCGGCATGATCGGCGCATTTCTCGTAGGCGGCGTGACCTACAGCGACGGCACCGCAGCCGGCGGCGATAACACACCCTCCGTCATCTACAAGACGGTCGAACACGCGGTCGGAACCGCAGACGGTTCTGATCTGACATATGCCTATGTCGAATCGGCAGTCGGCGATTCTGTCGTCGCAATCTCGACCGAATATAAGAACGTCGGACTGTGGCAGCAGTACGTCACCTCAGGTGCCGGCTCCGGAGTCGTGATCTCCGAGGACGGGTACATCATTACTAACAATCACGTCGTGTGCCGTCAGGACAATTCATCTAAGTACGCAGACACGATCAAGGTATCGATGAAGAACGGCGACAGCTACGACGCGACGGTCGTCGCAGGCGACGCCGACGCCGATATCGCAGTCCTCCGCATAGATGCAGAGGGTCTGACCGCAGCTGTATTCGGCGACAGCGACGGACTTGTGGTCGGTGAGGAGGTCATCGCGATCGGCAACCCGCTCGGTGAGCTCTCCGGCACCACAACAAACGGTATAATCAGCGCTCTCGCGCGCAAGCTCAAGGTTGACGGAGTCGAGATGAATCTGCTCCAGACGAATGCAGCGATCAACCCCGGCAACTCCGGCGGCGGTCTCTTCAATATGAAGGGCGAGCTTATAGGTATTGTTAATGCAAAGTCGTCCGGTACAGGCATTGAAGGACTCGGCTTCGCGATCCCCGCAAACGATGCTCTGAACGTTGCAACTCAGCTCATCGAAAACGGTCACGTCGAAGGCAGCACCGCAACCGCCAAGATAGGCATAACTGTCCTGACGGTCAACACCGAGGCTCAGGCAAAGCAGGTCGGCGTCAATGCGCTCGGCGTGTACGTCGCACAGCTCGAGAGCGGATACAACGAAGACGTGCTTCAGGTCGGCGACCGCATCAGCGCGGTAAACGGTACCGAGATCACGACCGGTCAGGATGTGACGGATATCGTCAAGGCGTCCTCTCCCGGAGATACTCTGGAGTTCTCGGTATACCGCGACGGCAAGCTTCTGACGCTCAAAGTAAAGTGCTACAGCAAATCGGGCGAAACCGATCAGGTAGACTTCTGACACGGAAAGACATATAAAGATCTCGCCCCGACGGAGAGTGAATCCCACTCTCTGTCGGGGTGGGTGTGATTTCAGACGGAGGACGAACGGATGTACAAAATTCTTGCAGTTGACGATGAGGAAGGCATCCGCCGCCTTATCTCAAAGTACGCAGCCTTTGAAGGGCACGAGATCACGGAGGCAGCCGACGGCATGGAGGCCCTTCGTATACTTCGAAATGAAAAATTCGACATCGCCGTCATTGATATAATGATGCCCGAGCTCGACGGCTTCTCAACCTGCCGCGAGATCCGAAAATTTTCGGATATGCCGATCATAATACTGAGCGCACGCGGAGAAGAGTACGACAAGATTAACGGCTTTGAGGTCGGGGTCGATGATTATGTGGTAAAGCCGTTCTCTCCGAAAGAGCTTATGTTAAGGATAGATGCCGTGATGAAGCGCTACCGCGCAAGAAGCGGCGGCAGCGCGCGCGATGACGAGCCGAAGAAAGAAATATTTGAGCTCGGCGGGCTGCGCGCCGATATCACAGCCCGTATCGTCTACATAGACGGAGAGCGCATAGAGATGACTCCCAAAGAGTATGACCTCTTCTTCTATATGCTGAAAAACCGCAATATAGCGCTCTCTCGCGAACGGCTGATCTCAGAGGTCTGGGGGTACGACTACTTCGGCGACGATCGCACCCTCGACACGCACATAAAGCTCCTCAGACGCAGTCTCGGCAAATATGCCGAGCACATCGTGACACTGCGCGGTGTAGGATACAGGTTTGATACCGATGCGAAGATCCGATAAACAAAAAAACGGTGCGCACACATCGCGAATGTCGATGAAGAGCCGAATATTCGTCTCGTTCATCCTGTTCTCCGCCGTTGTGCTTGCTGTCATGTGGCTCTCACAGACCGTGTTCATGGAGAGCCTCTATAAACGGGTGCGTATACATGAAACGGAGCAGTGCTCGCAGAGGCTCGGTGCCGCTGCGGCAGACGACTGCGCAGATACCGCGCAGAGCCTATCCGATAAGTACGGCATCTGCATATCCGTATACAGGATTGAAAACGGACACGGGACACTCACCGCCCAGGCACACACGAATTCCGCCTGCTTCATACACAATGTCGCCTCCGACAACCTTCTCGGAGGGCTGTACGCAAAGGCAAAGAACAGCGGCGGAGAGTGGCGCGAAACCGTCTCTCTTACACCGTTCCACAGCAGTGCCGATAGCGGATCGTCCGGCGAGAGCGTGCTCATTGCCTCTGTGACCGAATCGGGCGGCGAAGAACGGCTCACGCTGTTGAACACGGAAATATATCCGCTCTCATCAACCGTATCCACCGTTCGGATGATGCTCATATTCGTTAGCGTCATCCTGATCATAACGGCATCTGTAATGTCAGTCCTACTGTCTCGGCGCCTGTCGCGCCCTGTGGTTGAGATGAGCCGGGAGGCATCGCGCCTCGCACTCGGAAACTACGACGTGCGCTTCGGCGGCGGCGGATGCCGCGAGCTCGACGGGCTTGCCGATACGCTCAACCACGCCTCACACGAGCTTGCCGGGCTCGACCGCATGCAGAAGGATCTGATCGCGAATATATCGCATGACCTGCGCACTCCGCTTACGATGATAGCAGGCTACAGCGAAATGATGCGCGATATTCCCGGCGAGATGACACCGGAAAATATGCAAACGGTGATAGACGAAACGAACCGTCTGACGTCGCTCGTAAACGATATGCTCGATATGTCCCGATTCATATCGGGAAAAAAGACGCTCAATGTGACCCG
>CAKSEM010000032.1 GCA_934446485.1 uncultured Eubacteriales bacterium
CTCTTGACCGATGCCTTTATGTACTCCGCAAGACGCGCAGAAAGCTCCGTGCTCTCGGTAAATGACGGTTCTGACGGAGCATCGGCAGACACCGAGCTTTCCCATGCAAGACGCGGATTCGGCGTACCGTCAACGAACGCCTCGCCAAGCTGCGATGCTGTAAGCTCGCTCACTTTATCGGCTGCATCTCCGGTGGTGCCCACTCCCGGGAAGGAAGAATCGGACAGATCATAGCAGTTCACAATACTTCCCTTCGCCCCGATCAGCGAGCCGTGGTTGTTGACTGCCGCTCCGGAATTTGTAATCTCTCCCGCATTATAGCAGTTTTCGAGTGTCGGCGACTTTGCCTTGTGCCCGCCGAGCACGCCTCCTACCGTTGCGGGTCCCGTAACGGTGCCTGTATTGTAGCAGTTTTTCGCAGTCTGCGTTCCCCAAAAGGTACCGACAACTCCTCCGATGTAACCGGTGGATGCATTTACCGATGCAGCATTGTAGCATCCGTCTACCGAGGCGGTGCCGCTGACGTATCCGGCAACACCTCCGATAAATCTGCCACCCGAAACATCTGCTTCGTTGCCGCAGTTTACTATATCTCCGCCGCCGACATTGCCGACTATGCCGCCGACGTTTTCTTTACCTGTAACATTGCCGCGCACGACTAGGTTTTTGATGTTTCCGTTCTTTACGTATCCGAAAAATCCCGCATTCGAATCGGAATTCACATAAAGTCCGCTAACTACATGATAATTTCCGTCAAACGTCCCGCTAAACGGCGCGCCCGATGTTCCGATCGGCACCCACAGATTAGTTTCGCCGCCGAGCTCCACATTAACGTCCAGCCGAACGGTCTTGCCCTCGTACGTTTCGCCGCCGTTTACGCTTTCGGCAAAAGCCAAAAGTTCCGCGTAGTTACCGATTGTCAGATCTGCTTCCGCTGCGAATGTTGACACGGGAATCATCGAAAGGATCATGATTGCCGTCAACATTCCGGCAAGCCATCGATTAATCTTCGTCTTCATTTTTACCTCCGTTTGTTGTTATTTGAGCTTCGTCGTTTCCTGACAGAGACATGCGTCGGTGCCTCTTCTTCTTGTTCACCTGTGACCCGTTCTTCACCGCCTTCAGTCCCGCAGCCTCAAGCGCACGCGGCCACGGTCCGAGATATGCCTTAATTCGGGAGCGGGTAGGTTCGTCGAAATCATCTTTTTTTGGCAGTCTGCCGAGCCGTCTGCCCTCTTGACGTAAAAGCTCTTCCGCCCAGTACTTTTTTTCGTCCGATATCACACCTGTCCCTCCTTTTTACCGTACAAAAAATACTCCTTCAACCGTTTTGAAAGGTCAAAAGAGTACAACTGATTCACACACGGGCATGCGGTACGGAAGGCTCCGGGCAGTATAAAAAAGAGAGTGCTGATCCGAAGCCTCAAGCGGCGTAAATCGGTTGCACTCTTCTCACCAAAGCTGTGTTGAACCTTAAAGATACGGCAGGTATCCTGACTTATGATGCAGTGAAATATCCACATGAAGCACACCTTCTCGGGCAGACTTCGCCCAATGGTTACAGTGCTCCTACCTCGTCAAATACAGTAATGGCGGTTGTTCCGGATTCGAACCGGATTCCCTTTTCATCTACTCAGCTAACAACTTTTCAAACCGTATCTTCAAAAATCAGTATTTAATTTGTATTTATTATACCACTTTCTGCTCCGTTTTGCAATACATTGCCTATCTTATGCCTTTTGTTTACAAACTCACAAAAAAACAGTCACTAATTTCACATTTTTATTGACAATACGAGGTGTTTGTGGTAGTATAATATTGTATTATTGGTAGCAAACAAAATTCTTTCCGATAATTTTAGATTACTCGGCACACCGTTCGGGATAGCTGTAACGGAATCTCCGCCAAAACAAGTTAATCAAATCAGCTACTGCTGATAATTTGAAAGGAGCACATTTCAATGACTGCCAACATTAAACGCAGAACGATCTCCGTCCTCATAATCGCCGCTTTGCTGCTGGCATCGCTGCCCGTCCTCGTTTTTGCTTCCGCGAACAGCACGTTCACGGATGTCAAAACCGGAGATTGGTTCTATGACGATGTTATGTGGGCATACGGCAAGGGATATGTCAAAGGTTGCGGAAACGACAGCTACGAGCCGCAGAGCAGACTGACCGAGGCTGCAATGCTTACGATTCTCTATCGAGTCGCCGGCGAACCCGAATTTGAAAACAAAGTAGATTTCGGCGATCAGTTTGAAACCGTTGACGGAGAATTTGCTCATGCAAAGGCTTCGTGGTTCTACACCGCCTTCTGCTGGGCAGGAACACTCGGAATCATCGACGCAGGCACGAGCACCGCAGCATGTCGACGTCTTGTGGGTTGCAACGCTTCGCCGCTGAGCCGTGCCGCTCTCGCAAAGATGATCGGAGACTATGTAAAAGTTTTTAACGTCCGGTTGCCCGATAAACACGAATTCAAAGGGCTGCAGGACATAAAAGAGGGCGCTTGGTATTACAGCGATGCAGTGTCACTTTACAAGGCAGGCATCATGATGGGAGTAAGCGAGACCTCATTCGCTCCGGATAAGCCCACAACCAGAGCAGAAGCTGCAGCCGTTATCAGAAGGCTTTCAGATGCAGCTCCGAATATAGCGTAAGCGTATCTTTCCGGTGTTATAGCACCCAATGTGGAATCGGAGGTATCAAAATACGCTCCGGATGCATATAACGATTTAAAAATTACCCCTGCGGGGAGGCATAGTATTAACTGTGCCTCCCCGCAGTTTTTTGTATTAGATATCATCTCACGGATTTATATCTGCGCGTATCTATATGTTTACCCCGAGGGTTCATTGACATGAACCCTCGTACGGTGACAGCTCCAGTCTCACAAAGTATCCGCGGTCGGCGCCGCATACGGGACAAACGGCAGGTGCTGCCGCAGCCTCAATGACATTTCCGCAGTTCAGACATATCCACGATGTCTTGACGTCTGAGACAAACAGTCGGCCGTTCTCGAGAAAATCGGCAAATCTGCCGAACCGATTCCCGTGTATGCGTTCGATCTCACCGATCATTTTAAAGGAAGCAGCAATCTTTTGAAAGCCCTCCTCGGCAGCGCATTCGGCAAATGCCTTATACACATCATCGTGCTCCTCATATTCATTATGCTGCGCCATTCTGAGAAGCTGTGCACTTCCTGAAGCAATGTCCACAGGATATCCGCCGTCGATATGCACCGTTTCTCCCGCCGCCTCGCTGAGATGATTATAGAATATCTCCGCGTGCTCCAGTTCCTGCCCCGCAGTATATCTGAAAACGCATCCTATCACGTACAATCCTTCCTTCTCCGCCTGTGCGGCTGCAAGCGTATAGCGCATGCGTGCCTGACTCTCACCTGCAAACGCGCGCATCAGATTCTCTCTCGTCATACTATCAGCAAAATTCATAGTTACCTCCGTATTGATTAATTTCGGCATGCGCATATTACCCGAGATACACATGTGCGGGATACGCCAGATATCCTGCATACGGCAGCTTATCTACCGTAATATACCCGGGAGGCGCGGCTATGACATCAGGTATGCGGTTTACTATAGTTGCGCAAGTGTGTTCGACAGTTGCCGGTTTTGGGATCTCGATCTCCGTGTCAGGCTCTCCTATGATCCTGAACCGGCACATATCTCCTTCATCCGGAGCATATACCTTACCGATACATCCGATCTCAAGCGTCTGTCCCTGATAGGTTTCCGCAGTGACCAGGGCATTCATCCCCGTGCATCTCCCTGCGGGAATGACACCGCCTACCGTGTCAGAATATAAGTCACTTTCGCCGATGTACGGTACGCTGCGCTGAGAGATCGAACGCAGCGTCCAACCGAGACGGTTTATAAGAGCCTCAGTTGAATTCCACACGTAGCTCGCCTCGGACTCGGTCGGATGTGAGAACTCCCGTTCAAACTCATCCCTCGTCAGACCGACTCCGTGAGCTCTCGCGAGCGCCTCTCCGTAGTCTTCTACATTATAGCTGACCTCGCCCTCTATCCTATCGATCCTCTGTACTCCCCCTGCAATGCATGCGATCATATTGATCCAGAACACATCCTGCATACCGGATCCCATAACCGTGCATCCGGCATCCTTCGCCATTCTGTCAAGTCTGTTCGTGTTGACCGGCGATGTCGTCCATGGGTATATCGCCTCCTCACACGTCGTGATGACATTGATCCCGCGTCTGACGCACGTCTCGATATGGGGCTCCATTTCACTCATAAGGCTGAACAGTGTAAGCACGGCAATATCCGGTGCTGTACCGTCTAAGAGGCCGTCGGCATCCTTTGTCACAAGCACGCCGAGCGGACGGTCAAGCCCTATAACCTCCCCTATATCGCGTCCGACGAGTGACGGATCGTTGTCTATCGCTCCGACGATCTCTATCCCCGATTCGAGCATATACCGCATCGTATATTTGCTCATCTTACCGCATCCGTACTGAACCGCTCTGATCTTTTCCGATGTCATATCCTATCCTTTCCGGGAAAGCCGTGCTCACGGCACACAGTCCCTCTTTCGGTATTATGCACTTGTGAGAGCACAAACATTCACACGCGCGGCGACACAAAAATATTCGTTTTTGCGGATAATTATGTAGACATACTCCCGTGAATGTGGTAAAATATAGCCATGTTGATTTTCACTGTACGAAGTGTCGGAGCCCTCTGTCCGCGCAAAGCTGCAAATATGCTCTCAGAGAGGGCTGCCGCCTTTCACGCGCAAATTCAGTTGAAATCTGACGTTTGCGTATTTTGTTTTCTTCGTAAGTACAGAAATTTCTACAACTATTTGTACCGCCCGACGGCGGCAGAATGGAGATTTATATGAACAAGACCGTGATCCCCGCAGGCTACAGTGCCCGTCTCAACCTATACGACACCCAGTGCGCAATCGACTTTATCAAGCGTGAGTTCAGCCGCAATCTGAGCGCTGCACTTACGCTGCGCCGCGTGTCTGCCCCGCTCTTCGTGCGAGAATCCTCAGGTCTTAACGATAATCTGAACGGCGTTGAACGTCCTGTCGAATTTGACATTCCCGCAGTCGGGGAGACGGCGCAGATCGTACATTCACTTGCGAAATGGAAGCGCATGGCACTCGCCCGCTACGGTTTTCCCGTCGGCGTCGGTCTGTACACCGATATGAACGCCGTCAGGCGCGACGAAGAACTCGATAACCTTCACTCGGTATATGTCGATCAGTGGGACTGGGAGAAGGTCATATCCAAGGAGGATCGCACTGAGGCTCACCTTCGCGAGACCGTTCGGCAGATCGTAGGCGCAATATGTGACACCAACGACGCAGTGTGCCGCGAATTTCCGTCGCTCGGATGTCAGATCGGACGCGACGTGACCTTCGTCACATCTCAAGAGCTTGAGGACGCATACCCGAATCTCACCCCGCACGAGCGTGAGGACAGATTCGTCCGCGAACACGGTACCTCGTTCATCATGCAGATCGGCGGCGCGCTCCGTTCCGGAAAGCCGCACGACGGACGTGCACCCGACTACGATGACTGGGCACTGAACGGTGACATCATGGTTTGGAACACAGTTCTCAACCGTGCGTTTGAACTGTCGTCCATGGGGATCCGCGTTGACGCAGAAAGTCTCAAAAGGCAGCTCCGCTTAGCCGGATGCCCCGAGCGTGAAAAGCTTGAGTTTCACCGTGCACTGCTTAACGGAAAGCTGCCGCTCACAATGGGAGGCGGTATAGGGCAGTCCAGACTCTGCATGCTGATGCTCGGATCGGCACATATAGGCGAAGTTCAGGTTTCGGTATGGGACAGCGACACGATATCGGCATGCGAAGCTGCAGGTGTCAGGCTGCTCTGACGTCGGACATCTTTGCCGAAGAAAATTAAATATATATATATAATATGATAGGCGAGCTGTGCTGGGCTCGCCTATCTTTATTTTTTCAAGCATCTCCACCATCTACCGTGAAAAGAAGATACATAAAACACCCCGGCACGGACTTACGTCCGCGCGGGGGTGCTCTTGATTTGTCGGATTACTCGTAGAGCTTACTGTACTTGGTAAGTCTCTCGTACTTAGCCTTAGCATTTTCCGCAGCCTTCTCAAAGAGAACTGCCGCTCTCTCCGGATTGGATGCTGCAAGTCTGCTGTAGCGGTTTTCACTCTTGATGAAGTCGATGTAATCAGCCGTCGGCTCCTTCGAATCGAGAGTGAACGGATTCTTGCCTTCGGCACGTGCTGCCGGGTTGAATCTGAACATCTGCCAATAGCCTGCCTCAACGGCACGCTTCATCTCGATCTGGCAGTTCGTCATGCCGCCCTTGACACCGTGCATCTCGCAGGGTGCATATGCGATGACGATAGACTGACCGTTGTAAGACTCAGCCTCGATGAGAGCCTTCATCGTCTGGTTCATATCAGCGCCCATAGCGATCTGAGCAACATAGACATAGCCGTAGGACATTGCGATCTCTGCAAGGTTCTTCTTGCCGATAGCCTTTCCGGCAGCGGCAAACTGCGCAACCTGACCGATATTGGAAGCCTTCGACGCCTGTCCGCCGGTGTTGGAGTAAACCTCGGTATCAAATACCATGATGTTTACATTCTCGCCGGAAGCGATGACGTGGTCAAGACCACCGAAGCCGATATCGTATGCCCAACCGTCACCGCCGAAGATCCAGATAGACTTCTTCGAGAGGTAGTCACGACCCTCAAGAACCTCACGCTCCTGCGGCACGGATACGCACGTTCCGCGTGCAACGTCCTCCTCAAGGAGGCGAACCATCGTGCGCGTTGCCTTCTCGTTTGCCTCTGCATCGTCTACCGTTGCGAGGTAGTCGGCAAGTGCATTCTTGTACTCATCGGTAGCACCGATCTCGTCGTAAAGCTTTGCAAGCTCGCGAACCTTCTCAATGTATCTCTCGCGGATGACCTTCTGACCGATAAACATTCCGAGACCGTGCTCTGCGTTGTCCTCGAACAGCGAGTTAGCCCAAGCAGGACCGTGTCCTGACGTGTTGTTTACGGTGTACGGCGTTGCGGGAGCGGAGCCGCCCCAGATGGATGAGCATCCCGTAGCATTCGAAATATACATTCTCTCGCCGAAGAGCTGTGTAATAAGGCGAGCATACGAGGTCTCGGCGCATCCTGCGCAAGAACCCGAGAACTCAAGCAGCGGCTGCTTGAACTGGCTGCCCTTCACGGTCTTGTTGATAATCTCCGGCTTCTCAGCGACATGGTTCACTGCATAATCCCATGCAGCTGCCTGGTCGAGCTGAGACTCCTGCGAAGTCATCTCAAGTGCTCTCTTGCCTTCCTTAGTCGGGCAAGCCTTGACACAGAGCGTGCAGCCCATGCAGTCGAGCGGCGAGATTGCCATGGAGAACTTGTAGTCGGTCTTGATAACCGGGCGAGCGGCAAACTTGGTCGATTCGGGAGCCGCTGCAGCTTCTGCTTCGGTCATTGCAACGGGGCGGATAGCCGCATGCGGACATACAAACGCGCACTGGTTGCACTGGATGCAGTTTTCCGGATGCCATACAGGAACATCAACAGCGACGCCGCGCTTCTCGTAAGCCGCGGAGCCCTGCGGGAACGTGCCGTCTGCACGGTCTGCGAATACAGATACCGGGAGAGCATCGCCCTGCATCATTCCGACAGGCTTCACGATCTCATTTACAAACTTGATAAGATCCTCGCGGTTGCCCTCGGCAGCCTTTGCCTCAGTCTTATTGACAGCGGACTTCCATGACTCCGGAACATCGATGCGAACGATAGCGTCAACGCCTGCGTCGATAGCCTTGTAGTTCATTTCAACGACTGCGTCGCCCTTCTTGGAGTAGGACTTCTTAGCCATGTACTTCATGTACTCAACAGCCTTATCGATCGGCATGATATTTGCAAGTGCGAAGAATGCGGACTGGAGGATCGTGTTCGTTCTCTTGCCCATTCCGATCTCACGAGCCTTGTCGATAGCATTAACGGTGTAGAACTCGATATTGTTGTCGGCAATGTAACGCTTAGCTTCTGCGGGAAGATGCTCCTCAACCTCGGCGGGCGTCCACTGGCAGTTCAGAAGGAACTTACCGCCCGGCTTAACATCGTTGACGATCTTATAGCCCTTGACCATGTAGGACGGGTTATGGCACGCAACGAAGTCCGCCTTGGTAATGTAGTACGGGCTCTTGATCGGGTTATCGCCGAATCTGAGGTGGGATATCGTAACACCGCCCGTCTTCTTTGAGTCGTACTGGAAGTACGCCTGAATATACTTGTCGGTATGGTCACCGATGATCTTGATTGAGTTCTTGTTTGCACCGACCGTTCCGTCGCCGCCGAGACCCCAGAATTTGCAGGAGATCGTGCCGGGAGCCGCGGTGTCCGGTGCCGGCTTCTCTTCGAGAGAATGTCCGGTCACATCATCAACGATACCGATGGTGAATCCGTTCTTCGGAGCGTCTGATGCGAGGTTCTCGTATACTGCAAAGATCGACTGCGGGGGTGTATCCTTTGAGCCGAGACCGTAACGGCCGCCGACGACCTTGATATCGCTTCTTCCGGTAACGGAGAGAGCTGCTACAACATCGAGGTAGAGCGGCTCGCCGAGGGAACCGGGTTCCTTCGTTCTGTCAAGAACCGCAATGCGGCGGCAGGTTGCCGGAATTGCCTCAGCGAGGCGCTCGGCAACGAACGGACGGTACAGACGGACCTTGACAAGACCGACCTTCTCACCTGCTGCACGGAGATAATCGATAACCTCCTCTGCAACGTCGCAGATCGAACCCATAGCGACAATAACGCGCTCTGCATCCGGATCGCCGTAGTAGTTGAAGAGCTTATAATCAGTGCCGATCTTCTCGTTGACGCGATTCATATACTCCTCGACAACTGCCGGGAACTCATCATAATACTTATTGCAAGCCTCTCTGTGCTGGAAGAAGATATCTCCGTTCTCAGCCGAACCGCGGAGCACGGGGTGCTCCGGATTGATAGCGCGTGCGCGGAACTCGGCGATAGCATCGCGGTCAACCATGGATGCCAGATCGTCATAGTCCCATGCCTCGATCTTCTGGATCTCGTGCGAGGTACGGAAGCCGTCAAAGAAGTTGAGAACCGGAACGCGGCCCTTGATAGCAGAAAGATGAGCAACTGCAGCAAGGTCCATGACCTCCTGCGGATTCGTCTCTGCCATCATGGCAAAACCGGTCTGGCGGCACGCATAGATATCGGAATGATCACCGAAGATGTTGAGCGCATGGCTTGCAACGCAGCGCGCGGACACGTGGATCACGCACGGAAGCAGCTCTCCTGCGATCTTATACATATTCGGAATCATGAGAAGGAGTCCCTGGGACGCCGTGTATGTAGTCGTAAGCGCACCTGCTGCGAGCGAACCGTGCACAGCACCGGCAGCTCCGCCCTCAGACTGCATCTCGACCACTTTGACCTTGTCACCCATGATGTTCTTGAGTCCCGATGCCGACCAGGTATCGGTGACGTCAGCCATAACGGATGACGGGGTGATAGGATAGATAGCAGCAACCTCGGTGAACGCGTATGACGCATGCGCCGCGGCAGTGTTTCCGTCCATGGAAATCTTTTTTCTTGCCATTATTTATATTCCCTCCCGAGTAATATTGATAACATATATCGGTGCAGCAATGCCGCACACATAATATTATAACTCATATTTTAATGAATGTAAATATCATTTCAGACAAAACCTCCGTCTTTCTACAAAAAATATATGTAAACGGCGGTATATTGAAGGCGTCGGCGCACACATTTTGCGCCATATTATGGTTTTGGATATATGAATTGTTCGTTAATTCATATAAACTTTGTAGGATTTTTTGCAAATACGCTTGACATGGACAGCAGCTGAAAGTATAATAAAGATGTGCACAGCACAAAACACGGAAAACTCAAAAAACACATATATGAAAAGGAGACTATTGCTATGAAATTTGTATGTCAGGTATGCGGATACGTTCACGAGGGAGACAGCGCACCGGAATTCTGCCCGCAATGTAAGGCTCCCGCATCAAAGTTCACTCCCATGAAGGACGATATGGCGTGGGCTGCGGAACACACGGTCGGTGTTGCATCCGGGGTGTCCGATGATATCCTCGCAGATCTTCGCGCAAACTTCAACGGCGAGTGCTCTGAGGTCGGTATGTACCTTGCAATGGCAAGAGTCGCTCACCGCGAAGGTTATCCCGAAATCGGTCTCTACTGGGAGAAGGCGGCTTTTGAGGAAGCAGAGCACGCAGCAAAGTTTGCAGAGCTTCTCGGAGAGGTTATAACCGATTCTACCGAAAAGAATCTTCAGATGAGAGTCGAAGCTGAGAACGGAGCGACCGCCGGCAAGGCCGATCTTGCGCGCCGCGCCAAGGAGGCAGGGCTCGATGCAATCCACGACACTGTACATGAGATGGCACGTGACGAAGCCCGCCACGGCAAGGCTTTTGCCGGACTACTCAAGAGATACTTCGGCAAGTGATTCTCCATCCATGCAGAGGGAATTTTATAAAATTAATTTGCGAGGTGCATAAATATGAAGTATGTTTGTCCGTGCGGATACGTATATGATGAGACGATCGGCGATCCCGAAAACGGCATCGCCCCCGGCACAAAGTGGGAAGACGTTCCCGAAGATTTTGAGTGCCCTGTATGCGGACTCGGCAAGGATATGTTTGACGCTGAATGACTACCCGTCGC
>CAKSEM010000033.1 GCA_934446485.1 uncultured Eubacteriales bacterium
ATTGGGAGCCTCCTTGTTGCTTTTTGTTGTGGTGACTTAACTGTAACACATTTGGCTCTCAATTGCTATTCTTTTTTCTCGGTGTAACACTTCTATTGTAATCCTACAGCCCTCAAAACGTCCCATTATGTCGATACTTGACACAAAGCGTTCTCTGATATATACTATAATTTAAATCGTCAGCCTGAAGCATAACCCCGAGATAGTCCGGCTATGTATCAAAAAGAGCGGCATATGCCGGCTTATACCGAAGCCCGACGCATTAACAAAGCCTCGGCACTATCTTCGGAAACTCAGGTGAGCCTATTGAAACTAATATGCTGCCCGTTCGGCGGCGGAATGGAGTATATCATGAGAGAGAGTAAGTTGTCACGCGAGGATGCACTCCGGCTCTTGCGCAAATACAACAGCGAGCCGTTTCACATTCAGCATGCGTTTACCGTGGAGGGTGTCATGCGCTTTTTTGCAGAAAAGCTCGGCTACGGGGATGAAGTCGATTACTGGGGCATCGTCGGATTGCTCCATGACATAGATTTTGAGAAGTACCCGAACCGTCACTGCATTGAAGCTCCCCTGCTCCTCTCTGAAGCCGGTGTCGGCGACGACATGATTTATTCAATCTGCTCGCACGGATTCGGTATATGCTGCGACACCGAGCCGAAGCACGAAATGGAACGTGTGCTCTTTGCAACGGACGAGTTGACGGGATTGATATGGTCTGCTGCGCTCATGCGCCCATCCAAGAGCACATCTGACATGGAACTGAAAAGTCTCAAGAAAAAGTTCAAGGATAAAAAGTTTGCAGCCGGCTGCTCGCGCGATGTCATAGCCCGCGGTGCCGAAATGCTCGGTTGGGAGCTCGATCGGCTTCTGGATGAAACACTTATGGCAATGCGCGAGGTTGAAGGACACGTTGCCAAAGAAATGAACGCGCTGTAAGCTGCCGTCGATCATCAACACGTATCCGTGCTCACTTTCATCGGTAGAGCCGATGGTTTTCGAATCACAAAAAAGACTTCGGCAGATTGCCGAAGTCTTTTTTTACTGAATTTATTTGATGAATCAGATCTCATCGATCGGAAGATCGTCATCAGAACCCGCCATTACTTTTGCACGGAACTCGGCGAGCTTTTCGGAGCGCTCCTTTGCAATCTTCTCAAGCTCTGCAGTGCGAACCTTGATAGCACGGTTGATATCCTCAACAGCCTTATCGGAGTCGGCACCGTAGTCGATGCAGGTCGAAAGTGCCGGAGTGCCATCCGCTTTGTAAACGGTAAACACGTGATACTCTACGGGATCGCCCTTCTCCGGTGTAAATGTCTTAGCAGTCACTTCAGCGTGAGACAGCTCGTTATACTTATACGATGCATGGATATTCTCATCGAGAGCTTCATCGGTCAGAGAGAGACGGCGACCGTATATGTATACCTTCTCACCGGTGAATATAATATTATATCCGGCAAAAATGTTTGTACGGGGGGTGCCGTCCTGCCCCTTTTTGTAGTAAAAATCCTTTTCTTTAGCCTCAAAGTCGTAACCTGCAAGGTCAAGCGGCTTCATCATCTTGAGAAAATTCTTCTCATAAACATCAAATTTTTTCATTGAGTTCTCGCGAAGGTCCTTTACTCTCTCACGTGCCTGAAACTCAATATCGGTATCGGAAGACTTGCCGCCCGATGAGAACACAACGATTCCAAGACCGACAATTACGCCTACTATCCCCACCATTCTTGTCGCTTTGAAGAAAGCGAGGCAGAGCGCGATAACGGTCACGACCAAGCCTACTATGGTAACGATCGAGATCGGAGGCGCGATATAATATTTCAGATTGCGTTTAGTTTCCATAATGATTCTACATATAACCTTTCTCGGATATTCTGTACCTGCACGCAGCCTGCGTCATGGCAAGAAAAGTCTTTGTATAATGATACCACAAACGAGCTTCCGTGTCAATAGCCGACTGTCAATTTTGCGGGATGTGCTCTGATTAAGCGTTATCTCAAAATGTACGGACGTATAAAATCGATCGTATATTTGATCCCGGCATCACCGAGAGATCCGCGCCATGTGTCAGAATGCGGCTCAATACTGAGACCGGCATCGTAACCATGCTTGTACAGCAATGCAAAAATTGAGTTCCAGTCAAGCTGATCCATTCCTGCCGGCGGATCGTCAACCTCTTCGCCGCAAACGCTGATGACACCCTTTATATGCATATGTGCTACACGCGGCAGCCACTCATTGAGCTCAGCAAGATAATCATCTTTTCTTGAAAATGTGTGTGAGCAGTCGTACTTTATCATAAGCTCCGGCACTTCACCGAGCACAACGCGCCACTGCGCGGCAGAGTTTACAAAGTTTGCCCAAGAACAATTGTATACAGCAACACGTATACCTGCGCGACGCCCCTCATCGGTCATCTTCTTAAAGTAGTCGATCGCTGCAGTATAGTTCTTATAAAGCGACACAGAATCATCATAGTTACATCCGCAAACGAATACGGGTGAACCTACCTCGGCAGCCGCATTCAGCAGTCGTATATTGCGGTCAAGCAATCCGTTGTCGATCGAGCCGCCGCAATTTGCATGAAAATTCCATCTTCCGACCGATCCGATACCGACGCCTGTACGTGCAATGTTCTCCTTTACATCCTCTACAGACGCAAGAAACTTGTCACTGTCTTCATCGAAATTGCAGCATACTTCAATAAAGTTAAGTCCGAGATTCTTTGTTTGATCAAACGCCTGACCGTCAAATGAGTTTATTATTCCGAGTTTCATAATTTTCACCTTTCAGATGGCGCAGCAGCGCAATTAAATGACATTATTCGCACGAAAGTGTCCCCCTCTGTGCGAACAGATATAATATATCACGTCATCGGTTCATTTTCAAGTGGATTTTAAGCATTTTTCAGGTTTTTTCGAAAAGCTCCGCCCTCGTATCAGCGAGGGCGGAGCTTTATATCAGTTGCAAGCAAGTGCACCTATCGTAAAGTCAAGATTTCGGAAGTCGGAATCCAACCAGATTTCAACCGTGTGTTCACCCGAAACGTCAGCCTCAAACACATGTGTCGTATGGTTGCGGTCTCCCGCGCCGACGTTGATCGTCATTATATCGCCGCCGTCAATGCGGACATGATACGTAACATACTCTTTTCCGCCTGCAAGAACGAACAGATTCTTAAAGCTTGCCTTTATCTTCATCGGAGACGGCTCTGCATCAGATTTATTATAATTCCACACGGTATCAAAGTGATCGTTTTCACCTGCAGGCGCCTCAGTAAAGCTACCGTAGGACTCGATCGTCATAGTTGTACCGTCAAGAATCTTAATACCCTCAAGGCGGCTCTCGGTTATCGGCTCGGTAGTCATAGGCTTGACAGCAAGATCATCTTCGCTTGCCGACTCAATCTTGCTGTCAACAGAGCGATAGAAATTTTCAACCGTGTCGGACATCACCTGATGACCGTACTCCTCGGGATGGCATCCGTCCGGAGCAAACTCTTCGAATGTGAATGCACCGCCGTCAATACCCGTCCAAACCGCGGCATTCATATCGATGACCGGCAGATCGTACTTGTCGCCGAGCTCCTTCATGAACGTATATGTATCACCGTCTCGACTGCCTATCATGCAGAGTACGATAACGACAGCGGGCGAGTTCTCACTCTTCAGAGCCGTGCGTACCAAAGATTCATACGTCTCTCGGCGTGCTGCGGCAACGGAATAATCGTTGACTGCAAATTCAACAAACACAATATCGGGTGAATAAGCAAGAACATCATGATCAAGTCTGAGATTTCCAAAATCCGAGCCGGTTCCGCCGATTCCGGCGTTGCGATACTTTATGTTGTCGCTGTCCTTGCCGTTCGGCCCGTAGTGCTTCTGGAAATAGTTGAATGAAACCTTTGCCCAGCAAGCAGCAGTGCCTGCGTGAGCGCCCTGCGTAAGAGAACCGCCGATATACGCAACAGTCGTATCTTCGCCGCGCTGAGCCTTACCGATCGCCGCTGCGAGGCGTGCAATGTTTCCGGTACGGTATTCGGATGCCTTCATCATATTCTGATAAAGCGTATCATCTATGCCAGAATCAAAATCGTCAGGATCGACCCAGTAATGCTCCTCGGTCTTAGTGAATCTGAAGAGGAGCAGCTTAGACTTCGTCTCCTCTCCCGTCGTGCTGTTCTTTACGCCGACACTCATCGATGTATCTACAGTGGCATTATATCCGATCTGCGTAAACGAGTCCTTGAGAGACTGTATATCCGAGTCCTTGAGGACGGTCTCGTATTTATCTTCGGACAGTCCGAGAATACTCAGTATTTCACTGTTCAATCGGTCATATCTGACCGTGCTAGCACTGCCGAGTGTTATAAGTATAAACCGTCCGTCGGTTTCGGCAAGATCGAGTATACGGTCAAAACGTGAATACATCTCATCAAGAGCGTTAGGGAGCATTTCAAAGTACCTCTGAAGTATGGCTGCAATCTCGGCGCGTGTCACCGACGATGAAGGGTTGAAATTGCCGTTGTTGTCACCGGCAAGAAGCCCGCAAAGGCGCATAACTTCAACATCGGCTGCTGCCCATTTTCCGATCTTACCGGCGTCGGCAAATGCATTGATCTTCGGTGCATCCGGCAGACGGACAAACATATAGTCCATAAATCTGACGAACAGCACGGCAGTCTCGGCTCGCGACACCGCCTGATCCGGTTTGAAGGAACCGTCTTCGTATCCGTTGACCAGACCGACCGAGGAAGCCCAACCCACTGCGGCTGCATACCAAGCACCTTTGCTGACATCGGTGAAGTCGGCATACTCCTCCTTGCCCGCAGTGTCTCCGCCGGCAAGACGTGAGAATAGCGTCACCATCTGTGCACGGGTCATTCCGTTATTCGGTGCAAACATGTCAACTTTGACTCCGAACATCAAGCCGCGCTCATAAACATCGCTTACCGCGGAATAATACCACGATCCGCGCGCAACATCTCTGAACGGAAGCTCTGCCGCGCTCACTGTGAGCGCCCCGAGAGCCGAGGTCATGATCATCACAAGCACCATAAAGAGTGCAAGAAATGTCACAGGGCGTTTTGATCTTTCCATCATTATGTATCCTTTCGCTATGTACCCGACGTACCGTATTCGGCAAGTCGGCACTGTTATTTTCGGTTATCCGGTTTTTGCGGCATAGGCACAAAACTTCGGACACAACCGTCTATCTGTTAATATTATACCACAGATTTAAAAAAATCGGTTAGCTTTTTGCAAATTATTTCATTGCCTGCATCAAAACTTTTCGGAACTCATGTCAGCTGCTCTGCATGAGTTCCGAAACGGTTACAAATTCAAATCCGCGCCGCAAAAGCTCCGGGATAACCCGTCTCAATGCTTCCGGTGTCGGTGAACCGCCGACTATACCATCGTGAAACAGTATGATATCTCCGCTTTTTACGTTATCTGTCACATTTTTATAGATTTTATCGACAGCAGTGTGCCGCCAATCTTCGGTATCGACTGTCCAAAGAACTATGCGGCAGTCGAGCTCCCGCGCTTCGCGAAGAAGTCGTGACGTATATTTCCCCTCCGGCGGACGTATGAGCCGCGACACATATTCGTCGGATTCATAAATTACCTCCTGCGTTCGCCGCAATTCCTCACGCGCTGCGGCATCACCGGCACGAACGAGATTTATATGCGTGTATGTGTGGTTCCCCACCTCATGACCCCCATCTATCTCACGCTTTACTATCTCGGGATGAGCTTCCGCATATTCACCTATAACGAAGAATGTCGCATGAACGCCGTACTCCGCTAATATTCCGAGTATCTCATCGGTATACTTTGCACTCGGTCCGTCGTCAAATGTCAGCGCAATTCGATTAGACGTGTTTTTATGCCACGAACACACAATATCGTCATCTGTACGTGTGAAAGGTACAGCGGCGCTGACGGCAGTGACAGCCGCCGCTGCCGCTGCCGCCGTCAGCATCAAAATCCTGCCTCTTCGCATATCAGCTCTCCGCACCGTCGGAATTCTGTGCGGAAAGCTCCGACAGCTCTCCGAATCTGTACCCCATCTCGTGCCATGAATCTATGAGATCGCCGAGTATCGCGGCATTCGTCGCCGATGTCGGATGCAGGAGTATTATCTCACCGTTGTGCGTACCGGCAAGCACCTTGCGCTTTGCCCTCTCCGGGCTCATCTGACAGTCATTGTCCCAATCCGCATAGGCAAAGCTCCACATAACTGTACTGTAACCGAGTTCGCGCGCCCACACTATATTCTGATGTGTGAACTTTCCCTCCGGCGGCCGGTAAAAATGCGCCATCTCACATCCGATATACTCTTTGTACACTTTCTCAAGCGCAGACAGCTCGGACGAGAACTCTTCCTTGGTCACGACCTTCGTCATATCGCGGTGCTTCGCCGTGTGGTTGCATACCGTATGGCCCTCGTCAGCCATACGTCTGACGAGCTCGGTATCGTGAGTTATAAGATTTTCAAGTATAAAAAATGCCCCCTTGACATCACGGTCGCGAAGAGTATCGAGTATCTTTGCAACATTTCCGTTCTCGTATCCGGCGTCAAATGTCAAATATATAACACGGTCTGCGGACTCGGGATCGGAGTGCGTACGGTCAACGTAGTATCCGCCCTCATCCTCTATAAATTTCATATCCGGGTCGCACTCGGGAATCTTGCCGTCTGTAACGTGACGGCAGTACCAGCTATACGCCTGACCTCCGTCTTTCCCGACATTCTCCGATACAGGTAGATTCCGCGTACCGCAGTCGTAAGTGAGCGTCGGCTCGGCTTCGCCGCCGGAAGCCGCCGCAGAAGCCGTCGTGCATATGAGTACGGCGCTGATTATCGTTCCGATCAGATTACGCATAAGTCCTCCAAGTCAAGATTAAACTGTATTTTTGACGTGACGTGTGTGTACCGTCCCGATCGCTTCTTATTTTTTGCCGTATTCCGCCGCATAACCGCTGAAAATTATGTATTTCCCCCCACAGTTGTACCTGAATATTCAAAAACAGACTTCTGTTCATGAAATATAGTTTAGTGTTAATTTTCAGTTGGATATATTGCCGATTAAAAAATGTCCCTCAACTATTGATTTTAATCTTTGTTTTTGTTATAATAAGTCTGTACAAATATATGGCAGCCGTGTGCTGTTCGCAATAAATCTTAAATCAAAGTAACGGGAGACAGTTATGATTTCACGCGAAGTAACAATCAAAAACAATGTCGGACTTCATGCAAGGCCTGCAACCTTTTTCATTCAGAAGGCCAATGCATACAAGAGCTCCGTTTGGGTCGAGAAGGATGACAGGCGCGTTAACGCAAAGAGTCTCCTCGGTGTCCTCTCTCTCGGGATCGTCAAGGGCATGACCGTCACTATATATGCCGACGGTGTAGACGAGGCTGAAGCAATCGAGGGTATTGCCGAACTCGTGAACACCGGTTTCACCGAGTGATCTTATAAGAGTGGCTCATTCTGTGCCTTGTCCTGCTTGCCGACGCGACCGCCGCATGGGACAAGGCACTTTCTTTAAGCTGACGCGCGGTAAAGCCGTGCGATGATCAATGCAAATCTGTTCGGGGAGGCAACGGGTTACATGGCGTACAAAAAGAACTCAACTGCACGGGATCTTGGCGCGCTGCGCGCCAAAGCTGCCGCGCTTCCCCGCTCACCGGGTGTATATATCATGCACGGCGCAGGAGATGAAATCATCTATGTCGGAAAATCACGGTCGCTCCGCGACCGTGTCTCACAGTATTTTCACGGCACGCATGACACAAAGACCGAACGTATGGCGGACTCCGTATACAGTTTTGACTTTATTACCTGTTCTTCGGAAATGGAAGCACTGTCGCTGGAAAACCGACTCATCAAGCATCACACCCCAAAGTACAATATCCGCTTGAAGGACGCTAAGAGTTATCCGTATATACGGCTCGATCACAAGTCCGAATATCCGAGAATCACTATGACACGAACCCGTCTTTCCGACGGCGCGCTCTACTTCGGACCGTATTCCTCAACATCGACTGTATATTCAGTCATATCTTCGCTTGAACGCTCACTCGGCATCCCGTCCTGCAAGCATCGCTTTCCTGCCGATATCCGCAAAACTCGCCCATGTGTAAATTACCAGATCGGGCGGTGCTGCGGAGTCTGCACAGGTAATGTCACGCCCGCCGATTACCGCCGTCTGATCGATACTGCTGTTGAAATACTTCGCGGCGGAACCGCTGGACCGATCCGTGAGCTTTCCTCCGACATGGAGCGATATTCAGCTAATCTGCAATTTGAAGAAGCGGCTCGGTGCCGCGACACAATCGCAGCGCTTCGGCGGCTGGGTGAAAGACAGACGGCAGTAACATCTCCCGATACCGAATGTGACGTGTTCGGCTTCTGCCCTGCACAGGACAACGCCTCGGCGCATGACAGCATATCCGTATTCTTTATCAGAAGCGGATATATCTCAGACCGTGATCACTATCTTTTTGAAGACACAGCTATAATCGAAGAATCCGACGAATCCCCGCTCGCTTCGTTCATTACACGGCTCTATGACCGCAGGGAGTACATCCCACACGAGGTGCTGCTCTCTTTTGACCTGTCAGATTCGGATCATGAGCTCGTGTCCGGATATCTTTCAAAGCGCGCTGGACGGCACGTCACGTTGAAAACGCCCAAGCGTGGGGCATCGCGTTCGCTCTGTGCACTTGCGGTTCAGGACGCAGGTTTTCACGCGGAAAACAAAGTATCGAAGAGCCGTGCCACTGAGCGTATGCTCGGGCGACTCGCCGAGCTTCTGAGTCTTGAAGTACTTCCCGAACGGATAGAAGCCTATGATATATCCAATCTCGGTTCAGAACACATAACCGCAGGAATGGTTGCCGCAGTAGAAGGACATCTGAAGCGTAGTGAATACCGAACATATTCAATCGCCTCAAACGGTGCCCCCGACGACTATGCCGCTATGCGCGAGGCAGTTCTCAGACGTATGGCTCACACATCCGATACACTGCCGGACGGTTCGCGCGCCCCATCGCCCGATCTAATTCTTCTCGACGGAGGCGCAGGACACGTAAGCGTAATCAGTCAAGCGCTCGATGAACACGGATACTTTGTTCCCGTGTTCGGTATGGTAAAGGATGAACATCACAAAACGAGAACACTCGTCTCAGCGGACGGAGAGATCGACATATCCAAACAGACCGATATCTTTCGCTTTGTATACTTGCTTCAGGAAGAAGTGCACCGTTACACGGTCGGACGGATGTCGAAAGCAAAGCGCCGAACTCTGCGCAGGTCATCTCTCGAAAATATACCCGGAATCGGTCCCGCAAAGGCCAAACGTCTGCTCTCACATTTAAAGACGTTCGGTGCAGTAAAGAACGCCGATATTGAGTCACTTGCTGCCGCACCGGGGATATCTCAAAGCGACGCGGCAACCGTATACGAATACTTTCACAAAGACGAAAAGTGAACCGTGTAATAACAGCACGGAATTCAGGAAGGAGTTTATATGAGAATTATTACAGGCAGTGCACGAGGAACAAGGCTCACAACGCTCGACTCGGATGCAACCCGCCCAACCGCAGAAAAGGTCAAAGAAGCGATCTTTTCAATGATACAGTTTGATATAGAAGGACGGCGCGTGCTTGATCTGTTCGGCGGATCGGGTCAGTTGGCGCTCGAGGCGCTCTCGCGCGGAGCAGCCAAGGCAACGATAATCGATGAATCCCGCGATGCGGTAAATGTGATAATTGACAACGCCAAACACGCAAAGCTTTATGACCGCTGCCGTATAGCTGCAGCCTCATATGACACATATCTGCGCGGTTTTTCCGACACTGACCGCTTCAATATTGTGTTCCTCGACCCACCGTATGCATCTGACATGATGCCCGGTGCTCTAAAGATCATATCGGAGCGGAATATCTGCGCCCCGGGTGCACTGATAGTTTGCGAAACCGATACCGTTCCGTCAAAGAAGAAGCGCCTCGAGCGCAGGGACTCAGAGCTTCTTGCAGGCGCCGTCCTCCACGATGTTTTCTCGGACGATGCCGAGCTGCAGGGTCGGTTCACTGTTATAAAGAGCAATGTACACGGCAGGACACGCATAACACTGCTCTCGCTTGCCGAAGGCACCGCGGAGGCGTCGGTATGAGAAAGTGTATAATCCCGGGCAGCTTTGATCCGGTAACTGCGGGGCATGCTGCTCTCATTCGTACAGCGTGCGATATGTTCGACGAGGTTTGTGTCATGATCGTCACAAACGCTGAAAAGTCCTCCGCAATGTTCACATCGGAAGAACGCTTGGAAATACTCGAAGCTGCTTGTAAGGTAATTCGTGCCGACGGTGCATCCAACCTTACCTGCAAAGTATTTCAAGGACTCACGACCGATGCCGCAAGATCGGAGAACGCCCGATACATCGTTCGAGGAGTGAGAAGCTCTGCCGATTTCCAATACGAATATGAGCTGTCGCAGATATCGCGACGACTCGCTCCGGAGCTTATCACAGTATTTATTCCGTCAGGAGCTGAATATATTCATATCAGCTCTACTTATGTGCGCGAGCTTATCAGATACGGGCTGACCGACAGTCAAGATCTGGCAGCCGGCACATCTGAGATTATCCGCCGGCTGTACAAATCGTAATCACTGTTTCGACCGAGAATATACGCTGTTAACATCTCATACGCGACAATAAAAGCGCTATTTTCG
>CAKSEM010000034.1 GCA_934446485.1 uncultured Eubacteriales bacterium
CATTCGTACACACATCAAGGCTTCAGTATATCGAATTCTTCGGCAAGTTCTATGAGGACGGCGGACATATGTTCGCGCCTCTCACGCTGCGTTCAAAGTACGCGGTATTCAAAACAAAATAACGCCGCAAGGCACAAATAAAAAGGAGATTTAACTATGACTTTCGCAGAAATACTCGGGATGATCTTTTCGGGACAGAACCTCGCAATCCTCGGTGCGGCCCTCGCCGCAACACTCGCGGGAATCGGAAGCGCCAAGGGCGTCGGCATAGTCGGCGAAGCATCAAGCGCTCTCCTTCAGGAAGACCCGTCCAAGTTCGGCAAGGCACTTCTGCTTCAGGCACTCCCCGGAACTCAGGGCATCTACGGACTCGTCACATCCTTCCTCATCCTCTATAAAATCGGAGTTCTCGGCACACCGATCGATCTGACGGTAGCACAGGGTGCGTACTTCCTCATGGCTTCGCTTCCGATCGCCATAGTCGGTCTCTATTCCGGCATAGCTCAGGGGCGTGTCGCAGCTGCGGGAATCAGCCTCGTCGCAAAGCGCCCCGCCGAATCGTTCAAGGCTGTAACGTCCGCCGCACTCGTTGAGACGTACGCCATATTCTCTCTGCTCGTTTCGCTTCTTGCAATACTCCTCTTCAAGGCATAATTAATGCGACTTGATCCCATGCGGATCCCAAATATCATGAAAGGCAATTTCACATGAACAATCTGGAACTCATACTTGAGCGCATTAACGGCGACGCCGATGGCGAGATAGCCGAAATTAACGCCGAATGTGAGCGTGAGTGCGAGAGAATACAGCGCGAGCTTGACGGTCGCCTCTCCGACATGGAAAAGCGCACCGAGGCTGTAGCTATGAAGGAATATCAGCGGATCATCGCACGCGCCGAATCGGCAGGTGCCATGAACGAACGCCAAACGGTGCTCGCTGCGAAGTCGGAACTCGTTGAAAAGGTATACCGCGATGCCGCAGATTTCATACTTCGTCTGCCGGATGACAAGTACGCCGAAATCATGTCACGTCTGCTCGCCGACGCAATAATTGCGCAGACGGACACTGTGCGCGAAATGACGGAAACGTACTCGGACGACGAATTCTCCGGAGATGCGCGGCTTCCGTATGATGTGCTGATCTCAGCCGGGGATCGCGAAAAGCACAGCCGCGATATAATCTCAGGCGCGGAACGCATCATAGCCATGAAAGACATGACGGTACCGAAAATTCGTCTGTCGCGCGAAAACGCAGACATTACCGGCGGTTTCATTCTGCGGCACGGCAGCATCGAGATAAACTGCTCGGTCGAAGAGATGATCCGCGCAGCAAAGGAAAAAGGGTATGCCGCCGTCGCCGGCATACTCTTCCCGTGAGCACTCTCTCCGAAAGGCTGGTGACGTGATGTATAAGACATCCGAACTCGATTTCGTATACGGCTCCACACTCGTCTCCTCCGCAGGAGGCAAGGGCACGGAAAACGAACGGATATCGAGGCTTCTCGACTGCCGGACGGCAGAGGCAGTGCTCGATGCCGTCTGTGACTCGGGTATCGCTCCCGATTTTGAGCGGCGTGCAAACGACTCCTACAGCACAACCGATGCGCTGTCAGATGCACTCACATCCGCTCTTGACCATGCGGTATCCGTCGTCAGAGCTGCCGCGCCTGTCGAGGGATACTACGATATGTTCTTCTACAAATATGACTGCAACAATGTGAAGGCTGCAATTAAAGCATCGGTTCGACGCGATGCACCGGGCGGATGTTATTTCAACTGCGGGACGGTTTCTCCGGAAACGATCCGGCACGCAGTCGAAACGAGAGACTTCGGCTGCCTGCCGCACCACATGAGCAGTGCTGCCGCCAATGCACTCGAAACCTATGAGCGCACCTGCGAAGCACGATGCATCGATTTCATCATAGACCGCGCGTACTTTGAAGATATCTCGGATGCGGCCGATCGATCCGACGTGCCGTTCTTCTCTGAATACGTATCCGCCGTCGCAGATGTCACCAACATCCGTACATCCTGCCGAATATCGCGTGCAAATCTGACGGCGGCAGCCTCCGCATCTCTGTTCAGGCGCGTATTCGTGCCCGGCGGAACGGTCGCGTGCGAGGTATTTACCGAACGGCACGACGGCGGTGTGCCGGGTCTCTCCGGCATTGCAGATGCGCTTCCTCTGTCGCCGCTGCAGGCGGCAGTCAAGAACGCTGCGGAAGCGAACGACCCGGAGCTTCTCGATGCATATGTTGCCGGCACGGCAAAGGCTGTATCGGGAGCGGCATTTTCACCCGAAAAGCCCGCTGTTTTTCTCCTGATGCGCGAAGAGGAAATACGCCGCTACAGACGTGCCGCCGTCCTAATTTCGGGCTGTGACTTCGACCGTTTGAAGTCGCGTTTGGAGGTGAAGCTCTATGGCTAAGGTAGCAGTTATAGGACGAAGCGAGGAGATACTGTGCTATATGGCAGCAGGATTTGAAATGTACACTGCTTCCGACGATACAGAAGCCGAATCAGCGCTCAAGAAAGCCGCAGACGACGGATGTGCCGTGGTCTTTCTGGCACCCGAGTTTTCTCACATTGCCGAAGAACACGAAGCAGAATATTCCGAACGGCTGCTGCCGGCACTCGTTCCGCTCCCGTCGAAAGAACACGACACCGGCACATCTCTTCTGAAGAGATACGTAGAGCGCGCTGTCGGCTCCGACATCGTTTTCGGGGATTCCGACCGGTAAACACAACATCAGAAAGAACTGAATCTGCGGTACACTCCGCACAGAAAGGGACTTACCATCCATGACTGAAGGAAGAATCATAAAAATATCAGGACCGCTCGTCATCGCCGAGGGCATGCGAGAATCTAATATGTTCGATGTCGTGCGCGTGGGACGCGATCGCCTGATCGGTGAGATCATAGAGATGCACGGCGACCGTGCATCCGTACAGGTATACGAAGAGACCGCAGGTCTCGGACGCGGAGATCCGGTCGTATCGACAGGTGAAGCGCTTTCCGTTGAGCTCGGTCCCGGACTTATCAGAAATATCTATGACGGGATACAGCGTCCGCTCGAAAAGATGCGTGAGGTCGCCGGACCAAATATTAAGCGCGGCATAGATCTGCCTGCACTTGACCATGAACGCAAATGGGAGTTTACTGCAACCGCAAAACCCGGCGATTCCGTATCGGCAGGCGACATTCTCGGATACGTCGATGAGACGGAGGTCATACGCCATAAGATCATGGTACCTCCGGGATGCCGCGGTAAAATATCGTACATTCTCTCCGGAAAATACGACGTAACCGAAAAGATCGGCGAAATCGAGCTGGCTGCCGGAGGAAAGCTCGAGCTGAAGCTAATGCAGAAGTGGCCGGTCCGCAGAGCCAGACCGTATAAAGAGAAGCTCGCGCCGACTCTGCCCATGATAACTGGTCAGCGCACGATCGACACGCTCTTCCCCATCGCGATGGGCGGCACGGCGTGCGTTCCCGGTCCGTTCGGATCAGGGAAAACCGTAGTGCAGCACCAGCTTGCAAAATGGAGCAATGTCGACCTCGTCGTCTACATCGGCTGCGGCGAACGCGGAAACGAGATGACGGACGTACTTCGCGAATTCCCGGAGATCACCGACCCTCGCACGGGGAAATCGCTGATGGAGCGCACGGTGCTTATAGCAAATACATCCGATATGCCGGTTGCGGCACGCGAGGCTTCGATATACACCGGAATCACGATTGCCGAATATTTCCGCGACATGGGACTGTCCGTCGCGGTCATCGCCGATTCCACCTCAAGGTGGGCTGAGGCTCTCCGCGAAATGAGCGGCAGACTTGAGGAGATGCCCGGTGACGAAGGTTACCCCGCATACCTCACCTCACGCCTTGCTCAGTTTTATGAGCGCGCGGGTCGTGTAATATGCGAGGGCTCCGACGGACGCGAAGGATCACTCACCGCAATAGGTGCCGTATCCCCTCCGGGCGGCGACATATCAGAGCCGGTTTCTCAGGCGACACTTCGCATAGTCAAGGTCTTCTGGGGGCTGGACTCATCACTTGCATACAGACGCCACTTCCCCGCTATCAACTGGCTGACATCATATTCGCTGTACCGCGACAGACTTGAGGCGTGGTTCTCCGAGAACATAAATCACGACTGGACACGCTGCTCCACCGAGCTTTCCGCGCTCCTTCAGAAGGAGTCCGAGCTCGATGAAATCGTAAAGCTCGTCGGAGTTGACGCGCTATCCCCAGAGGACAGGCTGACGCTCGAAATAGCTCGCTCGGTCCGCGAAGACTTCCTGCAGCAAGACGCATTTTCGGAAACCGATGCTTATTCATCACTTGAAAAACAGTTTGCAATTGTCAGCCTCATCTTCTACTTCCGTGACCGTGCAACCGAAGCGATCCGCAGAGGTGCCAATATAGAGCGGATCTCGCAGCTTCCCGTCCGTGAGGTGATCGGACGTGCAAAGAATGCTGATGAAGACAGCTTTGAATCCGTGTTTGCTGATGCGCGTGCTCAGATCGATCGCGAGATCGCATCGATCTGCTGAATCCCCTCATGCCAATTTCAGAAAGGCTTTCGGTAAATCATTATGATACGTGAATACAAAACCATCGAAGAAGTCGCCGGACCGCTGATGCTCGTCAGAAAGGTTGACGGAGTGAAGTACGACGAGCTCGGCGAGATAGAGCTACCCGGAGGTGAGGTGCGCCGTTGCCGCGTCCTTGAGGTCGACGGTTCAAATGTGCTCGTACAGCTCTTTGAATCAGCCCAAGGTCTGAACCTCGCATACTCAAAGGTGCGCTTCTCCGGCCACGGTGTTGAGCTCGCCGTATCGGAGGATATGCTCGGCCGTGTCTTTTCCGGCATGGGAACGCCGATCGACGGAGCACCGCGCATAATCCCGCGCGCTTCGCGTGATATCAACGGCACTCCTATAAATCCCGCAGCACGTGACTATCCGAACGAATTTATTCAGACCGGAGTTTCGACGATAGACGGATTGAACACGCTCGTTCGCGGTCAGAAGCTTCCGATCTTCTCAGGCTCCGGACTTCCCCACGCTAACCTTGCCGCGCAGATAGCGCGTCAGGCGAAGGTCCGCACGGACAATTCGGGAGGCGGATTTGCGGTCGTGTTTGCGGCTATCGGCATAACATTTGAAGAAGCCGATTTCTTTATTAACGACTTCAAAAAGACCGGTGCAATAGATCGAACCGTCATGTTCGTAAACCTCGCATCCGACCCTGCCATAGAGCGTATATCAACGCCGAGAATGGCGCTCACCGCTGCGGAATATCTTGCTTTCGACTGCGGTATGCACGTGCTCGTCATCATGACCGACATCACAAACTACGCCGAAGCGCTGCGCGAAGTATCGGCAGCCCGTAAGGAAGTTCCGGGTCGTCGCGGCTATCCCGGGTACCTCTACACCGACCTTGCCACAATGTATGAACGCGCCGGCAGACGTATGGACTCTGAGGGTTCGATCACGATGATCCCGATCCTCACAATGCCGGAAGATGACAAGACCCACCCGATCCCCGACCTCACCGGATACATCACCGAAGGGCAGATAATCCTCTCGCGAGAGATGTACCGTAAGGGATACAATCCGCCGGTCGATGTTCTTCCCTCTCTGTCTCGTCTGAAAGACAAGGGTATCGGGAACGGCAAAACACGCGAGGACCACGCAGGCACGATGAATCAGCTCTTTTCAAGCTATGCGCGCGGACGTGAAGCAAGAGAGTTGATGGTCGTCCTCGGAGAGGCTGCGCTCACTCCGACGGATCGCCTGTATTCTAAATTCGCCGACGAATTTGAAAAGCGCTATATCAACCAAGGCTTCTATGAGAATCGCAGCATCGAGGAAACGCTTGATCTCGGCTGGGAGCTGCTGCGCATTCTGCCACGGAGCGAAATGAAACGGATAAAGCCCGACATCCTCGATAAATATTGGCCGAAGGATGACACGGGCACCGTCTCCGAGGAACAATAAATTTGAAACGGAGGTCACACTGTGGCTGAGATCAGAGTAAACCCAACACGCATGGAGCTGAAACGGCTGCGCAGTAAGCTCGTGACCGCACGGCGTGGGCACAAGCTCTTAAAGGACAAGTGCGATGAGCTGATGCGCCAGTTTCTCGACACCGTTCGAGAGGCAAAAGTGCTCCGTGAGCATCTCACGGAATCGCTGGCGGGCGTATCCGATGAATTCAGGCTTGCCGCGGCAGACAGCGACCCGCGTATGCTGACCGAGGCGCTCATGCTGCCGTCCGCCGACTGTACGGTGGATGTAACCGAAAAAAATGTGATGAGCGTGATAATTCCAAAGTTTTCGGAACCGGTCATTTCGTCGGCAGGCGGTGCCGGCTACGGTTACGCATTCACAACGGGTTCTATGGATCACGCGGCAGACTCGATATGCGACAGTGTTCAGGAGCTCGTCCGCCTCGCAGAGCTTGAAAAGGCATGCCAACTCATGAGCCACGAGATTGAACGGACCCGCCGCCGCGTGAATGCGCTTGAATATATCATGATCCCTCAGTATGAGGAAACGATCAGGCGCATATCAATGAAGCTCGATGAAAACGAACGCAGCAACCTCACCCGACTCATGAAGGTGAAGGATATGATGCTTGAAGCCAAGCTCGCACAGCACGCAGAAGAATGATGCCGGAATACCCGACGGAGCCTGTATCGGCAACCGTCGGGTGTTTTTGCATTCCGGCTTCTCACCCCGGCAAAACATGACATCTCACATTCCGGAGATACCGGAATAATCCCGCATAATCACGTCCGGAACTCTGCCATGATCCCAACCTGATTCACAGCCGACAGATGACTCACATATCATAGACATTGAAGCCGAATGTTATCAGTGACTGGAGTCATAAATATGATGTCTGTTCTGTTTGACGTCTTTCTGTCAGCATTCTTTATATACGGAATCTACAGTGCAATGAGTGAGGTCAGACGTGCCGTGAGGCGGTTAATTCGCCGCCGTTCCGCGATTGACAAAAACAGCCTTCGGAGATATAATATTATAAGTAAATAGTTCTTCCCTTCGGAGGTCATAATGTCGGAATACAATATTCTACAAAACGGTGTCGCCGACGGCGGCAGTTCAGACGGCGACACCATATCCGGCATCGTTGATTCGATCGTATACCGCAGCGACGAGAGCGGCTACACGGTCTGTATCGTTGAGGACGAGCAGGGGCTGCCTGTAACCGCTGTCGGCACTATGCCGTACCTCAGCGAGGGGGACAGGCTTACAGCACACGGCAAATGGATAACTCACCGCACATACGGCAGACAGTTCTCAGTTGAAGCATTTGAGCGTTCCCTCCCTGCCGAGGAAGGCGATATTCTCCGATATCTCGCATCGGGAGCCGTACGCGGAATCGGCCCCAAAACTGCACAGAAGATCGTTGAAAAGTTCGGCACCGACAGCTTTGACGTAATAGAAAACAATCCCGAATGGCTCGCTTCGATCAGCGGCATATCGAGAGCTAAGGCAGACGCGATCGGAAAGAGCTTCCGCAGCATTTCAGGCTCCAGAGAATTTCTCATGTTCAGCCGCGACTTTTTCTCTCCCGCTACTGCTATGCGCATATATAAGCGTTGGGGCAACTCTGCAATCAAAAGGATCTGCGAAAATCCGTACAGCCTCTGCGGCACCTACCGCGGGATAGGATTTAAGCGTGCAGACCTTATCGCCGCCTCAATCGGAATCCCGGAAGACTCAGAATTCCGCATAGCGGCGGGAATTCTACATATTCTCTCCTCAGAGGCTTCGCGAAACGGTCACACCTGCCTTCCGTACGGTACCCTTACGGAATGCGCGACCGAGCTTCTCTTCGGTGGGAATCCCGAATGTGCAGCACGTGTCTCGTCAGTGGCTGACGATATGATATCCGACGGGCGAATATCGGTATATGCCGCTTCGGATGAGCGGTATATATATCACCCATACCTATACAAGGCCGAGAGCTACATTGCAAAGAAGCTCATCTCCCTATGTCGGCTTTGCCCCGGTATATCGGAAAACGATATATCGCTCTTTATAGACAAAAGCGAGGCGGAGTCCGGGCTGCGTTACGCCGAATTACAGCGTCGGGCGATAAGCGACGCCCTGCGGTACGGAGTCATGGTTCTGACGGGCGGGCCCGGAACCGGTAAAACCACGATCATTAAAGGACTGCTGAGCATTTTCGCGTCTCTCGATATGTCCGTCTGTCTTGCGGCACCCACGGGACGCGCGGCAAAGCGCATGAGCGAGGCAACCTCACACGAAGCCAAAACGATACACCGCCTTCTTGAAATGGAGTACAGCTCCGACGATGAAGCGAACTTCATCCGCTGCGAGGCTAATCCGCTCGATGAGCGAGTGATCATTATAGACGAGGCATCGATGATAGATACGCTCCTGATGGAGTCGCTCCTCAGAGCGATCCGCGAGGGGGCGCGTCTCATTCTGATCGGAGATGCGGATCAGCTTCCGTCAGTCGGATGCGGTGCCGTGCTTGACGATATCATATCGTCTGAAATGTTCAGGGTCGTGCGTCTTAACGAAGTATTCAGGCAGTCTGAATCGAGCCGCATCATAACCAATGCTCATCTTATAAATATAGGGCAAATGCCGGATCTCTCTTCTACAGGCACCGACTTCTTTTATCTAAGAAGAACCGGGGACGATGCCGTTGCAAATACGGTATGCGAGCTCGTCTGCCGCCGACTGCCGCGCGCCTACGGTAACAGCATAGTATCGCAGACGCAGATCATCACCCCGTCGAGAAAAGGCAGTGCAGGAACAGAGAGCCTCAATGCCATGCTGCAGGCGGCGCTGAACCCGCCTTCCGCCGAAAAAGCGGAGCGCCAGCACCGAAACGTTGTGTTCCGAAGCGGCGACCGTGTAATGCAGACGAAGAACGATTACCAAATAGAATGGAATACCACGCTCGGGGAATCGGGATTCGGAGTATACAACGGGGATATCGGAACCGTTGAGTCAGTCGACACGGAATCGGATTCCCTTACCGTAAATTTTGACGGCAGGCGCTGCGAATACGATACTACGATGCTCGATGAGCTCGAACACGCATATGCTATCACCGTACATAAAAGCCAGGGCAGCGAGTATCCGGTCGTCATTATACCGCTGTACCGATGCGCGCCGATGCTCCAGTCACGCAACCTGCTCTACACCGCCGTAACACGTGCCTCAAAAATGGTCATACTCGTCGGTGAAGAGGAAGTTCTTCAAAAGATGGTACTGAACGATTACCATGCCGACAGGTGTACAAAGCTGCGCGAGATGATCACATACGCCGCAGAATACGACTGCGAATAGTGCACCGACGAACGCCACAGCGCCGCAAACGAAAGGACAATAGCTGATATGTCACCGATCCGTCGCATATTCGGACACATCTGTGAGCTTATATTTCCGCCGAGATGCGTCATATGCAAAGCGGCAGTCAAGCCGCGCGACGCGCTCTGCCCTCACTGTCTGAGACTCTTCTCCGATGAGTGTCATGAAGCAGAGCACGGTGCTGCCGATCCGTCAGAGCCCGATATTTACCTCACCTACTATCGAGGATGGGATCCGTCGTCACCGCGCATAACCGAACGACTCATATACACGTTCAAGCATCGCCGTGTCCGCTCTCTCACGGATTTTTTCGCACGCGATCTGTCCTCACGGATCATGCAATATCTGACGGTGCGCTGCATCTCTCCGGAAAACTGCGTCATAACGTACCCTCCGCGCAGCGAACGGGGACTCAGGCAATACGGATTCGATCAGGCATACGATCTGTCACGGCGCATATCGCATTATACCGGCATATCTCATGTAAGAGCACTTGCCAGACACGGAGGCGTCGAACAGAAAGCATTGGGTGCCGCTCAACGTGCCGATAACACGCAAAATTCACTTTATACGACCGGAGCCGATGTTCGCGGGCGGCACGTGATCATAATTGATGATGTAACCACTTCGGGAAGCACTCTCGGGTACGCATCTGAGCTGCTCACGGCATCCGGTGCCGCAGACACATTGACCGCCGTAATTGCACGCACAAAAAAGGCGTAACAGATAGAAAATCCGCGCCGATACTTGATTATTCGGCACACTTTTGATATACTAAATATATTATTATGTTAGCTTTGCCCCGACGGGCACGGAAAGGCACTTTTGACTATGGACAGAATTAAAAAGCCGCGCGGCACAATGGATATTATGCCGCCCACATCGGATCTGTGGATATACGTCGAGGAGAAAATGCGCGATGTTGCGTCGCGGTTCGGCTTCTCCGAGGTACGCACACCGACATTTGAGGAGCTCGGACTGTTCCGCCGCGGAGTCGGCGATACTACCGATGTCGTTCAGAAGGAAATGTATACGTTCAGTGACCGCGACGGCACGCTCTTCGCACTTCGTCCCGAGGGAACGGCGTCGGTCGTTCGCGCTATAATCGAAAACGGTCGCGTCTCGGACCCGATGCCGCTCAAATACTACTACCTTATAAACTGCTTCCGCTATGAAAAGCCTCAGGCAGGCCGCAGCAGAGAGTTCTTCCAGTTCGGAGTCGAAATGTTCGGAGCACGCGGCGCGGGTGCAGATTTCACCGTTATCTCCCTCGCTCATACGCTCCTCACGGAGCTCGGAAT